>JAOTYW010000053.1 GCA_029861705.1 Flavobacteriaceae bacterium | reverse complement strand
ATAGAGGTTCAAGCCGGTGAGATGACTAATAGCACATGCACTTTTTATTGCAAAGGTCACCTGGGTTCATTCGCTTCGCGAATGGACCAGAGAAGTCCCGCTACTGCAAATAGAAACCCATCAGCCCTGCCGGGCTGCGTTACTTTTTGTCCACTGACTTTCAAAAACAAGTTTTTGACGCCAGTTCCCAAAAAATAACCCCACGCTAATGCGTGGGGTTTTCTGCTTGATGTGGTCCCACCTGGGCTCGAACCAGGGACCCCTTGATTATGAGTCAAGTGCTCTAACCAGCTGAGCTATAGGACCAAATTCGGGAGACCCAAATTTGAAAATGACAAATGACAAATTCCAAGTGAATAGGAATTTATCTGGGTGTGCAAAAATACATTTATTTTATCAGCCACAAAGACAGATGAGACCCATTATTCTTTGTCCTGGCAGAGTTCTATTAAAACACCATTTGTGCTTTTTGGGTGCAAAAATGCTACCCATTTATTGTCTGCCCCTGATTTTGGCTCTTCCGATAACAGGATAAAACCTTCATTTTTAAGACGCTCCATATCAGCTCTTATATCTTCGACAGCAAAAGCGATATGATGAATCCCCTCACCGCGTTTTTCCAAAAATTTAGCGATAGGACTATCCTCAGTTGTTGCTTCTAAAAGTTCGATCTTATTAGGTCCGCTCTCAAAAAAAGATGTGCGAACGCCTTCCGTTAAAACCAACTCTTGTTTATAGGGTGGAGCACCCAACAACTTTTCAAAGATCTTGTTAGAAACTTCCATGTCTTTTACGGCAATGCCAATATGCTCTATCTTATCCACTTATTTCTCCTTAAATAAAGCCTCAAAAATACGCATTATTTGACGTAATTTTGCGGCAATGGAAACGCAACGACAAAAGAAGATCGCAGGGGTTATTCAAAAAGATCTGGCCGACATATTACAGCGGGCTGCAACAGACGGCGGATTCAAGGGGACTATTGTCTCTGTTTCAAAAGTGTCTGTCACCGTAGACCTGTCCCAGGCAAAGATCTATGTCAGCGTTTTTCCACAAGCTGAGGTCCCTGCCATAATGGAAGGCATCAACAACAATTTACCCTTTATACGAAATGAGCTTGCTAAGCGTACCAGGCATCAACTCAGACGTGTTCCGGAACTTGCATTTTATCACGATGATAGCCTGGACTATATTGAAAAGATCGATCATTCATTGAAAAAAGGGGAAAACCCAATTGAGAACCCAGACCTCCTTCCGAAACGTAAAAAATCCTAAGCGTGAACTTTCCTTTTTATATCGCTAAGAGATACGTTCGCTCCAGGAGTAGCCAGAATGCCATCAATATTATCAATTTTATAACCTTTCTTGTTATAGTTATTGGCGCGGCGGCATTGTTTATTGTTCTTTCGGGTTTTGCCGGCCTGCGAACTTTTAGCCTCTCTTTTAGCGAAAGTTTTGATCCTGATCTCAAAGCAGTGCCCCAAAGCGGGAAGTTTTTCTCTTTTACAGAGGGGCAGCGTACTCAATTATCACAGCTTGAAGAAATCACATCATTTGCACCTGAAATTGAAGAACGCGTATACCTTTCGCACGAACAAAAAAGTCATGTTGCTGTTATTAAAGGCGTAGATGACACCTATCCTAAAACCACCGGAATTGACAGCACGATCTACTGGGGTAAATGGGAGGTGAATTCACAATTAGCTGTCGCCGGAATTGGCGTAGCTAATCTACTTAGCCTAACCCTTAATGATTTTCAAAGTCCGCTAATTGTTCTGGCTCCAAAACCCGGAGAAGGTTCCCTGGGTAGAGGAGGTTTAGATGCAAAGCCCTACAACGAATTTCCCCTTGTGTTAAGCGGTGTATTTGCGGTTGAAGAAGCGCTGGATAAATCCTATGTTTTTGCTGAGCTTGGATTGGTCCAGGCTTTGCTGGAAAAAGATAGCACGATTCTGAGTGGCATTAATTTCAAACTCGCTCCGGACACCGACATCCCAAGTATGAAAGCTAAAATATCCGAGATTTTAGGTGGCGAAGTTCAGCTAAAAAATCGCCAGGAATTAAACAGCACTTTGTATCGCATGCTCAACACTGAAAACATGGCAACATACCTCATCTTTACCCTGGTATTGGTCATTGCCTTATTTAATGTTGTTGGTGCTATTATTATGATGATCCTTGACAAGCAGCAGAATTCCAGAACACTTTATAGCCTGGGGACGACCATTAAAGAAATTCGCCGCGTCTATTTTATGCAAGGCGTGCTGGTTACAAGTCTCGGAGGCGTGCTGGGTATTTTATTGGCCAGTATCCTGGTTTGGACTCAAATCCAATTTGGCTGGCTTAAAATCACCCCGAGTCTGGCCTATCCCGTCGAATTTAAGCTACTTAATGTTTTTATTGTTCTGGCAACGATCATCGTGCTTGGTATCATTGCCTCGAAAATTGCCAGTAGCAGGGTGACAAAAAAAATACTTGCGTATTAAGGGGCCACAAAAATGTGATCCCCAAACTTTTCCTCTACTTCGTCAAAAGCTGCAAAGACATCTTTTGCGTCATCACTGGTAACCATTTTCATTCGGTATTCTTTGAAATGAGGGATGCCTTTGAAGTAATTGGTATAGTGCCGGCGGGTTTCATAAACACCTAATTTATCCCCCTTCCAGTCAATCGCCATTTGCAGATGCCTTCGGGCTGCATTAACACGTTCAACTAAGCTTGTTGGGGGCAATTCCTTCCCTGTTTTTAAATAGTACTTTACTTCGTTAAAAAACCAGGGATTGCCTATACTAGCCCTGCCAATCATAGCACCATCCAGGCCATATTCGTCCCGCATTTTCTTTGCTGCTTGCGGAGAATCAATATCGCCATTGCCAAACACCGGGATGTGCATGCGCTGATTATTCTTTACATCTGCAATCGGAGCCCAATCTGCAGATCCTTTGTACATCTGTGCACGTGTGCGTCCGTGGATAGATATTGCCTGGCAACCAACATCCTGAAGCCGTTCGGCAACCTCAACAATCCGAATGGAGTTGTGATCCCATCCCAAACGCGTCTTAACAGTTATTGGCAATTTCGTGTGCTTTACCATGGCCTCTGTCAGGCTTACCATCTTATCAAAATCCTTAAGAATCCCCGCTCCTGCACCTTTGCTTACCACTTTTTTCACAGGGCAACCAAAATTTATATCGATAATATCCGGATTGGTTTTCTCAACGATTTCAACCGATTGCAGCATAGAATCCAGGTTTGCGCCAAAGATCTGTATGCCTACCGGCCGCTCCTTTTCATATATGTCTAATTTCATGACGCTTTTCGCTGCGTCACGTATTAAGCCTTCCGAGGAAATAAATTCTGTATAGACGACATCAGCTCCCTGCTCTTTACAAAGAGTCCTGAAAGGCGGATCACTCACATCTTCCATAGGGGCAAGAAGGAGCGGAAAATCAGGCAGTTGTATGTTACCGATCTTTGTCAAATCAAATCGTTATGAACCTCCAAAATTACAAAAAATCAAAAATCGATCTTGGCCCGGATCTCTACACCCTCACGTGTAACGACCACTTCTGTGCTTTGGCCTTCCTGAAATGAAGAGAGTGCTCTCATGTAACTCATCATATCTGTTACCAGGCTATCTCCAAGCTGGATCACAATATCTCCTTTTTGCAATCCTGCTTTTTGAGCGGGCTTGTCTTCGCTGATACCATCGATCCGCATGCCTTTGCCGTCATATAAATAATCCGGGATAACGCCCAAGCCTACTTTAAAACGCGGCACCTCTTCGCTTTCATTTTTGGTTTTCTTAAAGCTGAGTTTGCCAGCCTGGTCAAGGTCGCCAATAACGCTATAGACATACTCTGCGATCCTGGTCATACCCTCATAGTTGATTTTATCATAATCATCGCCGGGTTTGTGATAGTCTTCGTGTTGCCCCGTAAAGAAATGAAGGGCAGGAATATCCTGTAAATAAAATGAGGTGTGGTCAGAAGGTCCTACGCCAGATTCCTTAAGAACCAGTTTAAAAGAGGAATTATTAGCGTTGAGCGATTGATTCCACAGGTTTGAAGTCCCCGTACCACTAACAGACAAGGTGCTGTCTGCCCGAAGCCTGCCTACCATATCCATGTTCAGCATGTAGTTCACCTGATCCAGAGACACCGTTGGATTTTTGGCAAAATAATTAGAGCCCAAAAGTCCGAGTTCTTCCCCTGAAAATGCCATGAATAAATAATTATTTGAAGTGTGGGTGTTCTGCAGCATCCCTGCAAGTTTCAGCATAACAGCTACACCGCTTGCATTATCATCAGCCCCGTTGTGAATTTCAGGCTCCCCCCTGTGTAAGGATCCTTGTCCGCCCATTCCCAGATGGTCAAAATGAGCCCCAATGATAACTGTGTTTTCAGCCTGGTTGTCTATATACCCTAATACATTGGTCCCTGTCAATGTGCTGTCTGTCGCTCCTACATATTCTATATCCTTATGTGGATCCCTTTCTTTAGCAAACGTAAAGGATTGAAAATATCCATCATTTTCCCCGGCAGGAGATAATTTAAGACTTTCCATTCGGAATTTTATATAATTAGCAGCATCTAATTCTCCCTGTGTTCCAGTCCCTCTGCCTTTAAGCGAGTCACTTGCCAACAAACGAACATCTTCTTCAAGGCTAACAATAACTGGAGCTTCTTTCTTACATGAAAAAATTAGTAAGATTAATGCGATAATAATTAGGCTATTCTTCATCTTTACAATTATTTTGCGCAAAAATACTCTTCTTATGAAAAAGTACCTATGGATAATTGTTTTTGTTATCGGTTTCTCTTGTAAACAAGGTGCCGAAACCAAGATTTCGGACACTTCTGAAGAAACATCGCTCATGGCCGGAACAGATACTTTGATATATCCCGAGGAAAAATATTTTAAATCTATCAAGCAGATCACTTTTGGCGGAGACAATGCCGAGGCCTATTGGAGTTTTGATGATTCAAAAATGGTCTTTCAGTCCAATAATGAAAATTGGGGGATGGAATGCGACCAGATGTTCCTTATGAATGTAGGCGAGATCTTTAATGATACGATACCCCCAATGATCAGCACAGGCAAAGGACGTACTACCTGTGCCTATTTCTTGCCAGACAATAAGCATTTTGTCTATGGCTCCACCCATCTTGACGGTGACAAATGTCCAGAGGTACCCCTAAGAAAAAATGGAAAATATGTCTGGCCTGTATATGATTCCTTCGACATCTTTGTGGCTGACCTCCAAGGTAATATTACTGCACAATTAACAGATGAACCAGGCTACGATGCCGAGGCAACCGTTTCCCCCACTGGCGATAAAATTGTTTTCACTTCAATGCGTAGTGGCGACCTGGAATTGTACACAATGAATCTTGATGGGTCTGATGTTAAACAGATCACAGATGATTTGGGCTATGATGGCGGGGCTTTTTTCTCCCCGGACGGCACAAAAATCATATTTAGGGCTTCCCGTCCGACAACTGAGGAGGCCATTAAGGAATACAAAGACCTCCTTGCCCAGGGGCTGGTTCAACCAACAGAAATGGAATTGTTCATATGTAATGCCGATGGAAGTGATCTGAGGCAGCTCACTTTCCTTGGGAATGCCAATTGGAGTCCTTTTTTCCACCCATCCGGCGAAAAAATCTTATTCTCGAGCAATTTTGAAGCCGAGCGTGGATTTCCGTTTAACCTTTACCTCATCGATATCGATGGTAAAAACCTCGAGCGGGTGACACATGGGAAAACATTTGATGCCTTTCCCGTCTTTTCCAACGATGGTAAATACCTGGCATTTTCCAGCAACAGAAACAACGGGGGCACCCGCGACACTAATTTGTTTATTGCTGAATGGCAGGAATAAGCGGGTGAAAACGTATCTTTGCAGGCCTGCAGGTAAATCCTGATAAAGCCCCATGAAGCACATTCGCAACTTTTGCATCATTGCCCATATTGACCATGGTAAAAGCACCTTGGCAGATCGTCTGTTGGATTTTACCGGCTCCGTGACAGAGCGCGAGAAGAAGGCGCAACTGTTGGATGATATGGATATAGAAAGAGAGCGGGGTATTACAATTAAAAGCCATGCCATTCAAATGAATTATGAATTGGATGGCCAGGATTACGTACTCAACCTTATAGACACCCCGGGCCATGTTGATTTTTCCTATGAGGTTTCGCGATCTATTGCAGCCTGTGAAGGTGCCTTACTTGTCGTAGATGCGGCACAGAGCATACAGGCACAAACGATTTCCAATCTATATCTGGCCCTGGAAAATGACCTGGAGATCATCCCTGTTTTGAACAAAGTAGATCTACCCAGTGCTATCCCTGAAGAAGTCACCGATGATATTGTAGATCTATTGGGCTGTGCTCCGGAAGAGGTTATTCATGCCAGCGCAAAAGAAGGAGTTGGCATTTCTGAAATACTAAAAGCTATTATCGATAAAGTTCCTGCTCCGACAGGAGATCCGGATGCACCGCTTCAAGCCCTGGTTTTTGATTCCGTATACAACTCATTTCGGGGGGTTGAGACTTATTTTCGAGTCTTTAATGGCAGTGTTACGAAGGGGCAAAAGATCAAATTTCTGGCAACCGGCAAGGATTATTTCGCTGATGAAGTGGGTACGCTCAGGCTAAATAAATACCCTCAAACCGAGATCAAAACCGGGGATGTCGGTTATCTGATTACCGGTATTAAAGATGCCAGGGAGGTCAAAGTTGGAGACACGGTAACCGACGCCAAAAATCCCACTCCCAATGCTATAGAAGGCTTTGAAGATGTAAAACCAATGGTATTCGCAGGTATTTATCCTGTTGATACGGAAGATTTTGAAGAATTGCGTTCTTCTATGGAAAAGCTGCAGCTCAATGATGCTTCATTGGTGTTTACACCGGAAAGCAGTGCTGCTTTAGGTTTTGGCTTTCGATGTGGTTTCCTTGGCATGTTACATATGGAGATCGTTCAGGAGCGACTGGAAAGGGAATTTGATATGACTGTTATTACAACAGTACCCAATGTTAGCTACTTTGCCTATTCTACTAAAAATCCGGAGAAACCCATAATTGTAAACAACCCTTCTGACCTGCCCGATCCATCTACTATTAGTCGGGTTGAAGAACCGTATATAAAGGCCACCATCATCACCAAATCCGATTTTGTCGGCAATGTGATGTCATTATGTATAGACAAGCGTGGGCAAATCACCAATCAGACCTATTTAACTACGGAGCGGGTGGAGCTGAATTTTGATATGCCACTTGCAGAGATCGTTTTTGATTTTTACGATCGATTAAAAACGGTGTCTAAGGGCTATGCTTCTTTTGATTATGCGCCCATTGGTATGCGTGTTTCTAAACTAGTTCGTGTAGATATTCTCCTGAATGCCCAACCGGTAGATGCGTTGTCTGCCCTGGTGCATGCTGATAATGCCTATCATATTGGTAAAAAGATGTGTGAGAAACTCAAGGAGCTTATTCCGCGTCAGCAGTTCGATATTCCGATCCAGGCCGCGATTGGTTCTAAAATAATCTCCAGGGAAACCATTAAAGCATTGAGGAAAGATGTGACCGCAAAATGCTATGGAGGTGATATTACCCGAAAACGAAAACTTCTCGAAAAACAAAAGAAGGGTAAGAAGAGGATGCGGCAGGTGGGTAATGTTGAGATCCCGCAACAAGCCTTTATGGCAGTTCTTAAGCTCAACGACTGATCTCTTAACTAGGCTCCGGCAAGCATGTCGATATCCAGCATTTTTCCAATGCAGACCAATTTATAATCGTCCCCTAATTCAGATGCATACCCATTTCCCTGGGAAATAACCTTCAATTCGCCCTTAGCGTCTTTTATAAATATTGGGGCGACATTCTGGTCTTCTTCAATGATCTGCATTAATTTTTTGAAATGTGCCTCGCCTTTGATTTCTAATTCAAATACTGCCGGAAACCGCCGGGTGATCTCATTCAGGGTGGCAAAATTCATATTTCTTGAAAAAAGGCCTTCTTTTGGATTCTTCACGGGATCATTCATTTCTATTTCATTGATCAAACGGAAAGAACCATTCTCCCCAAAAACTTTTTTAAATTTCTCTATGGCATAGGAATTAATCTCGTCATTTGCAGTCATTGCAAACAGGATTCCTATGTCGTTTAACTCAATGTTATTTGTAAGCGTATCCGAAAATATATTTGCAGAGATAGCTTCTACGCCCAGTTTTTTAGCATTCTCTACATTGCGCTCATTATTATCGATAAGAACGACATGTCGGTCATTTTTTCGCAAATAATCTCCAATAAGTCGGGCCGATTTGGATGCGCCAATAATTAATATGCCATCAGAATTTGTTAAATAAACCCCGGCAAGCTTAGCAAAGAGCCGGGCTGTCGTCGCATTTAACAATACAGTGCCCAAGACGATCATAAATACCAAGGGTGTAATATACTCGGCACCTGGTTCTCCCTGTATCATAAGCTTAGTCCCAAATAGAGAGGCAATTCCCGCTGCCACTATACCCCGTGGGCCCACCCAGCTAATGAACAGTTTTTCATTAGTTCTGAGTCCAGATTGTCGGGTACTCAGGAATACGCCAGCAGGTCTTATCAAAAACACTACAACCAGGAACAACAGCCCCGTTTTCCAGGTTGCAATGAGCAGCATATCCTCTATATTGATGTTGGCTGCCAGAAGAATAAACAAAATAGAGATCAAAAGGACGCTGAGTGATTCTTTAAAATACAGCAGCTCTTTGATGTTGGGAAGGTTTAAATTCCCCATAACCATTCCCATTACAACTACCGCCAGCAATCCTGATTCATGGGCAAAGATGTCAGACATGACAAATACCAGGAGTACAACGGAAAGCACAGCTACATTGAGAAGGTAATGGGGGATGAGTTTCTTTTTCATTACATATGTAAGGGCATGGGCAAAAGTGAAGCCGAAGGAAAAGCCGAATAAAAGGATCTTTCCAAACTCCATAAGCGCAGTTGTAGTGTATGCCTGGCCACCTCCTACACTGATAAAATTAAAGACCAGAACGGCGACAAGCGCACCTATTGGATCAATTAAAATGCCCTCCCATTTGAGCACGGCGGAAATGTCCTTTGTAAGCGGAATATTCCTGAGAATCGGAGTTATCACAGTGGGGCCGGTAACAATGATCAATGCAGAAAACAAAAATGATATTTGCCAACTGAGGCCAAATATGGCTTTTGCCGCCAGCCCACCACCGATAAAAGTAACAAGTGTTCCAAGCGTGATCAGTTTTGTGATCACAGGGCCTACGGATTTAATCTCTGCTCTTTTCAAGGTAAGTCCCCCTTCAAAAAGTATGATGCTGATCGCCAGGGAAACAAAATAATAAAGTCCGTCTCCCGGAAAAAGCCCGCTTTTCCCATTCCAAATGGGTTCGATAAGCTTTGCGCCGTCGTCTGTGTATAAAGTTGCGATAGGGCCTACCAACAAACCGATCAGGATCAATGGCAAGATTGCTGGCAATTTTAGCCTCCAAGCCAGCCATTGTGCGCATATTCCAAGTATAATGATTCCGGCAAGTTCTAACATTTCCTGATCTTATTTTGAATGGCCTTTTACACATTTCAATTGTGTAAAATCTGCCGAAATATAATCGAAAAAAATCCATTTTTAGAACTGCTCAAAGCTATATTCGAAGTCAATCCTATTATTATATAGTATATTAGGCCAAACGCACGTTCAATTTGGTCCAGCAGCCGTTTAAAACCATGCTTTTCGGGTTTGCCTTCTCACCCACTCTGGAGATCAATATTATGGAAACCTCCAGGCTTGCCCATTTTTTCAATTCCAAACTTGTTTTATTACATGTCGGGGAAAAAACTGCGGATAAGGCACATAGGATCAATGGTATTCTTGACAAAATAGAACATAAAGATCTGGACTTCGAGATTCATTGGGAGACAGGAGATCCGGTTGAGACCATTTTAAAAGCGAGCCAGAGTAATGATGTCGACTTGCTTGTTTTGGGCGCTATGCAGAGAGAAAATGTATTTACCTTCTACGTAGGCTCAATTGCTCGGAAACTAACCAGGCAAGTAAAGTGTTCCGTGCTTCTTTTGATTAAACCCGCTCAAGTTCGCGTACCCTGCCAACATATTGTTGTGAATGGCCTGGATGATCCTGATACGCCCACTGCAATCCGCTGTGCCCTATACACCGCTAATGCGCTGGGTGCTAAGCGGGTTACAATAGTTGAAGAAATCCGGCAACAAGAGGTTCAGGTGACTGTTGAAGATGATAAATCCTTAAGACAGGCCACCTTGCGTAAAGAGCGGCTAAAAGCCAGGGAAGAATCCAGGGTTCAACACATATTAGAGGCTATGCCAGAGGAGCTCACCTCCAAGGTGTCAATAAAATCTCAAAGTATTTTTGGTAAAAGAGGGTATTCAATCGGTCACTATGCAGAGGTTATAAGAGCAGATCTCCTCGTGATGAATGCGCCTCGAAAATCAGGTGTTTTAGATCGTATTTTCCCTCATGATATTGAATATATACTGTCTGATCTCCCCACGGACGTATTGATCATCAGGAATAGCTCATGAGTGAAGCATCTACTACATTCCTAAGATCCTTACCCAAAAATATTTTTTCGGGTTTTGTGGTCTCATTGATTGCACTGCCGCTTGGTTTAGGCTTAGCCCTAGCCAGTGAAGCGCCTCCTATTTCAGGCATCATTGCAGCAGTCGTTGGGGGAATTGTTGTTGCCCTCTTTGGCGGGTCTCACGTTACAATAACTGGGCCGGGGAATGGGCTGGTGATCGTTTTGCTCGGAGCCATTACTGCTTTGGGGGCAGGCGACATGTATCAGGGTTTTTTATATACCCTGGCGGCCATTGTCGTTTCTGGAGTCCTTATGCTCCTATTAGGGTTCCTGAAACTCGGGCGGCTTGCTGATTTTTTTCCGGCTTCTGCTATTCAGGGAATGTTAGCGGCAATTGGTATTGGTATTTTGTCGAAGCAATTTCATATCATGATTGGGAATGCCGAAGCAAAAGGCAGTATTGTTTCCCTTTTGGCACAAATTCCTTCAGGCCTGTGGGAGGTTACAAAAAGTATGGATCCGGCTATCTGGGTAGCTGCTGCTGTTGGGGTCATGAGTTTGATGATAATGATCTTTTATTCAAAAATTCGCAATCCGTATTTTCATTTGATCCCGGCTCCTATGTGGATCCTTATCCTTACCGTTGGATTCAGCTATGCCTGTTCCTGGTTCGCCATTCCATATCCTCTTTCTGAAAAGTACCTTGTGAGTATTCCGGATAATGTGATGACTAATCTGGCATTTCCTGATTTTAGCAAGGCATTTACGCAGGAATTTGCGGTGGCTGTATTTGCTATAACATTTATTGCAAGTATTGAATCTCTTCTTAGTATCAAAGCTATCGACAAACTTGACCCGGAAAGCCGCCGCTCTAATGTGAACAAAGATCTCAAGGCTCTTGGGCTGGCTACCGTTATAAGTGGCTTCCTCGGCGGACTCAATGTCGTTACAGTGATTGCGCGTAGTTCTGTGAATGTCAACAACAATGCGAGCAATCGCTCAGCAAATTTCTTTCACGGCTTGATCTTGCTGGCTCTTGTTTTATTGTTTCAAGAGCAATTAAGGCGCATTCCGCTAGCTGCACTGGCCGCTATACTGGTATATACCGGCTATAAGTTGGCAAGCCCTGCTTTGTTTAGGCGGATAGCCGGCATTGGTAAAGAACAATTTGCCATATTCATCATCACACTCCTGACTACCATTTTTACAAATCTGATAACGGGTATAAGCGTTGGAATATTGGTGACCTTTATAATACATGTCATTCTTAACAAGAGTGTGGGCTTGTTTATTGGAAACCTGTTCAAACCTAATATCCTGATGTTTAAAGAGGCAGATGAGGGCAATTACTATATAAGTGTCAAATACTTTAGCAGTTTTGTCAATTTCTACAAGCTCAAGAACAAGCTGGATGCGGTGCCTGAAAGCGAATCTGTTGTACTTGATCTTTCCATGGCTAGTTTTGTTGACCACACTGTAATGGAGGGCCTGCAAAATTACAGTGATACCTTTACTAAAAGAGGCGGGAGTATAGAGATCATAGGGTTGGACAAACATGGTGCAGATTCGGTACATCCTTTTGCTATTCGTAAAATTTTGCCCTTTGATCCGCTAAAACCTATTGAGCGTTATTTCACCAAAAGGCAATCAGACCTGGAAAATACTGCGGCTGATTATCAATGGAATTATCGGGCAAATAAAAATATCGGAGTAGATTTTTTGTCGAATTTTATCTTCTTCAGGACGCGGGAAATCCGATATTTCTACAACACCCTGGAAGATGATCAACAGTCCTGTAGAGTGCTGGATGTAGAGTTTACAGAGGGCCAATTTATTGCTAAAGAAGTCATTAAATCTACTTTGATGTATATTACTTTAGATCGCTCTCTTCCGGTATTTACCTTAGATAGAGAAGGCCTATTAAGTTTCTTATATACAGGCGCCGGATTTACAGATGTAACGATTCCCAGGCATGACTATTTCAATCGGCGTTTTCATTTGAGTGGTAAAGATCCCAAGGCTGTACGCCTTGTTTTCACAGATCAATTGATCCTGTTTTTAGAAAGCCATCCATTCTATCATGTGGAATCGAACGGAAATGCTATCATGATCTTAAAGAAAGAACGTCTTTTAGGGGTGACAGAAATCAAGGCCATGATCTATTTTGGTCAGGAATTGCGCTCACTCCTCCAAGTGTAAAATAATCCATCGAATCATGAAATTGTATCCCATAGAAACCGGAAATTTTAAACTAGATGGTGGTGCTATGTTTGGCGTAGTGCCTAAAAGCCTTTGGACACGCACCAATCCGGCTGATTCCAACAATCTGATCGATATGGCCATGCGCTGTTTACTCATTGAAGATGGAGGGCGTTTGATCCTTATTGATGCCGGCCTGGGGAATAAGCAATCCCAGAAATTCTTCAGCTATTATTATCTCTGGGGTGATGATAGTCTTGCTGCATCCCTCAATAAATATGGGTTCCACCCTGATGATATCACCGATGTCTTTCTAACACATTTGCATTTTGACCATTGCGGGGGTTGTGTGCAATGGAATAAGGATCGGACTGGATATGAACCCTTTTTCAAAAATGCTGTCTTTTGGAGTAATAAGGAGCATTGGGATTGGGCAATACACCCGAATGCTCGTGAAAAAGCTTCTTTCTTAAAAGAGAATCTGTTGCCGATGGAGGAAAGTGGTCAACTCCAATTTATTTCGCCACTTAGCCCAAAGAAGATAGCGTCTAGGGAATTGGGGTTTGACATTTTATTCGTCGATGGCCATACGGAAAAACAAATGCTTCCGCTTATTTCTTACAAAGGCAAAA
>JAOTYW010000241.1 GCA_029861705.1 Flavobacteriaceae bacterium | reverse complement strand
ACAGAAATCCTGCTTCTGGCTCATCCAATCCGCCTACTCCCTGTATTATTTCGATGATAATAGCAGCCACATCCCCTTGTTTCAAGGTGTTTTCTAAAGCCTCGGCATCGTTCATTGCTAAAAGTGTTACGGCATGTTGCTTGTTTATAGGGGCCTGGATGGCTGCATTGTCTGTGGCCGCAACAGCTGCCGACGTTCTACCGTGAAATCCATTATTAAAGGCAACGATCCTGGATTTTTGCGCATAAAAAGAGGCCAGTTTTAGCGCATTTTCGTTGGCCTCAGCTCCGGAATTACACATAAACAAGCTATAGTCAGTGCATCCCGATGCAAGTTCCAGTTTATCGGCTACTTCCTGCTGCAATGGATTGACAACGGAATTGCTGTAGAAAGCCAATCGATCTAATTGTTCTTTTAAATTTTGCACATAGACAGGATGGGCATGCCCGATTGAGATCACTGCATGGCCCCCATAAAGGTCGAGATATGTGTTACCCTCCCGATCTGTTAAATGATGTCCCTTTGCAGATACAGGAGCGATGTTAAAAATTGAATACACGTCAAAGAGTTCCATGCCTCTAGTTTTATTTTCTGAATTCACTGATCTTTTGATACGAAGCAACGACCCCTTTTATCAAGGAAGAGCTAAGCCCTTCATGCTCCATTTCGTTGAGGCCTTCAATTGTGCACCCCATTGGCGTGGTAACTTTATCGATCTCTTCTTCCGGGTGATTACCGTTTGAGATCAGAAGGGAAGCTGCGCCATTGCAGGTATGCATGGCCAGTTCCTGTGCTTCTTCGGCATGGAAACCCAGCTGGATTGCGCCTTGCGTAGTGGCTCGGATGAGTCGCATCCAAAAAGCAATACCACTGGCACATATCACAGTGGCGGCCTGCATCAATTCTTCCTGGATCTCCATGGTATGCCCCAGGCGGTTAAAGATGGCTTTAGCAATGTCTATCTTCTTTTGTCCTGTCTCGTTCGCGCACAAACAAGTCATTGAGTTACCAACGGCAATAGCAGTATTTGGCATACTGCGCACAATGGCCGCAGTAGTGCCTACTATTGCTTCGATCTGGTTTATGGAAAAACCGGTGATCGTAGAAAGGATCAAATGGTTCTCGTGCAAGAGATCTTTCGACTCCTCCAGGACGGCGGAAAATTGGGCAGGCTGCACACAGCAGATAATGATATCCGATGCTTCTACCGCTTCCCGGTTATCTGAAGTCACCACGACATTTCCATACTTCTCATAGTCCTGTATGGTCGATAGATCTCTTCGGGTCATATACATAGTCGTAGCCCCATTGGAATGCAAAATTCCTTCTGCAATTGAAATCCCCAGGTTACCCGCTCCTATAATGGCTATTTTCATTTTTAGATTTTTTTAGTAAACAGATGCTTTAATTCGTAATCCCATATCCTGGGGCAAGCCCAGGGCTAAATTCATATTCTCAACTGCTTGCCCTGAGGCTCCTTTCATCAAATTATCCAGAACTGAAGTAACAAGTAGTTGATCCTCATGAGCATGAAGATGTATGTGGCAATAATTGGTATTTACTACCTGCTTTAAATGGACAGGTTCTGAGGCGATCTTTGTGAACTGTGAATTTTGATAATAGGCTTCATATATTTCCCGGGCCTTGCTGAGCGAACCCTCAAATTTGGTATAGCCCGTTGCATAGATCCCCCTGGGAAAATCGCCTCGGATGGGAAGAAATCGAAGTTTGGACTCAGCCCCGCATTGCTCCAGGCTTTGAAGGATCTCTGTTTCGTGCTGATGTACAAAAGGCTTGTACCAGCTCACATTGTTGTTCCGCCATGAAAAATGGGTTGTAGGCGAAGGAATAACCCCAGCGCCTGTACTCCCGGTAATGGCATGTACATGAACATCATCAATCAGTTTACCGGCACTGGCCAAAGGCAGTAACGCCAATTGAATAGCCGTGGCAAAGCAACCAGGATTAGCGATGCTTTTACTTTCTAGGATGCCTTCTTTGTTTAATTCTGGGAGGCCATACATAAAGGAGCGACCCTGGATACCGGGTTCTGTTTGTAATCTGAAATCCCGACTCAGATCGATGATCAGCGTATTTTCAGATACAGGGTGTTGTTCCAGAAATTCCCTTGATCTGCCATGGCCCAGGCAAAGAAAAAGCACATCTACTTCTTGTCCGGTCTGATCAGTGAACTTAAGTGCAGTCTGACCTGTGAGATCTGTATGCACTGATGATACTAATTTACCGGGATTAGTTCTGCTATACGCAAATGCAATCTCTGCCTCGGGGTGATTGATCAGGATCCGGATTAATTCTCCGGCAGTATAACCTGATCCACCTATGATTCCTATTCGTTTCATATCAACTTTGTATTTGCCTGGCTATTTTTCCGGCATTGGCCGAAATTTTTATAAATCCTTTTGCATCATCAGCAGTCCACCCCTTGTTTTCTTCCCCGTAGGTGCCTGCAGTTGAAGCCATGAGATCGTTCTCCGATTCGATGCCTTCTAGCTCATATCGGTATGGGTGTAGCCTAACATAGACATGCCCTGTGACGTATCGCTGTGAATGATCCATAAAGGCTTCGATATCCCGCATAACGGCATCCAGATATTGACCTTCATGTAACAACATGCCATAGAAAGAAGCCATCTGGTCTTTTTGATAAAGCTGCCATTTGCTCAGCGTGTGCTTTTCAAGCAGGTGGTGGGCTTTTATTATTACAATGGCCGCTGCGGCTTCAAAGCCAACCCGACCTTTTATTCCAATAATTGTATCGCCTACATGGATATCCCGCCCAATAGCAAAGCCGGCAGCTAATTCTTGCAGTTTCTGAATATTGGCAACCGGGGTATTTTTTTTGTCATCTAGTGCAGTGATTTCTCCTTTTTCGAAACTGATCTTCACTTGTAATGAGTCTGTACGTGTCAGTTGTGACGGATATGCCTCTGCGGGCAGGGGTTGTCGTGATGTCAATGTTTCAGCTCCGCCAACAGAGGTCCCCCAGAGTCCCTGATTGATGGAATATTTGGCCTTGTCCCAGGTATAGGTAAATCCTTTAGTATTTAGATAATCGATCTCCTCTTGCCTGGACAAACCCTTGTCACGAATTGGGGTGATGATCTCTAATTTAGGTGCGATAGTCTGAAATATTAGATCAAATCTAACCTGGTCATTTCCTGCGCCGGTACTCCCATGGGCTATCCCATCTGCGCCTATTTCTTTTGCGTATTGAACGATCTCTATGGCTTGAACTATCCTTTCAGCACTCACACTTAGGGGGTAGGTATTATTCCGAAGCACATTGCCATAAACCAGATATTTGATCGCTTTTTGATAGTAGGTTTCAATCGCATCAATAGCTTTAAAATCTGCAGCGCCCATTTGGGTCGCTCGTTCGCTCATCGCCATGATGTCTTCTTCAGTAAAACCTCCTGTATTCACGGTAACTGCATGCACTGAATGCCCAAGCTCATGACTGAGATGGGTTAAGCAATACGATGTATCCAGGCCCCCGCTATAAGCCAGTACTATTTTCTTCATGATCCGTTCTTTTTTAGGAAAAGTTTTTCTTTAATCTTTTTTAGGCGCCTGAAAGCTTTACTGTTTAAGGCTTTAGACTTTTTTGGA
>JAOTYW010000240.1 GCA_029861705.1 Flavobacteriaceae bacterium | reverse complement strand
TTGGCGCGTGAAGGATCGGTTGCAAATAACTCTTTACAGTGAAGTGTTGCCTCTTTTTTGCACAATTGTTCTAATTGCTTCCAGGCATTTGTTGCAGTGGGGTTGGTTTGTTGTAGGGGCATGTTATTAGTTCAAAGACAATAGATCCTCGGATTGTTCTTCTAATTGTTCCGGGAACATAATACAATCCAGTTGGAATTTTTTTGGATCAATAAAATCGAAATACTCAGGTCTCAGCGCTTCGGCTAACGGTTCGGCAGCTGGTAACTCCTCTTTCAATGGATCTACTTGCCGGCCATTCCGCCAAAAGCGATAACAAACATGCGGACCTGCCGTATTACCCGTCATTCCTATCCATCCGATCACATCGCCCTGCTTGACAATATCACCACGTTTTACATTCTGTTTGCGCATATGCAAATACTGAGTACTATAGGTTCCATTATGTCGAATCTTTACATAGCGCCCATTGCCGCGTTTTCGGGTCGACTCGGTAACCACTCCATCAGCAGTAGCCATAATTGGGGTGCCAATAGGGGCTGCATAATCTGTTCCTTTGTGCGGGCGAATGCGATAGCCGTAATAACGGATGCGTCTTTTTAAATTGTAGCGGGAAGAGATCCTGCTATATTTTACCGGGGCTCTCAAAAAAGTACGTCTCAAATTATTTGCTTCCTCATCAAAGTAATCCACAATATTCTTCAGACTATCTGATTCATAAGCAAAGGCGTAGAGCGGTTGCCCGTCGTGTTCAAAATAGGCCGCTTCTATGGGTTCGGATCCTGCATAGATAGAATCATTGATGTATTTTTCCTTAAAAATCACTTTGAATTTATCTCCTTTCTGAAGTCGGAAGAAATCTATTGTCCATGCGTAGATCTCAGATAGTTCGTGTGTGATATAATAGTCAATTCCTTCTTTTAGGACGGCATCGGAGAGGGAGGTTTCAATAATTCCGGAGGCTTCTCGCTGCACGTATTTTACCTGTTTCTTATCGGTATAGGCAACTGCAGAATCCCGAAGATCTACCACCGTAAAATTGATGCGGTCGTTTTCATATATAAACACCTCCGCCTTTGGTAAAGAATCCTTACTCTTTAAGATGACATACGGCTTCCCGACACGGATCTTACGCACATCAAAAGTGTCCCTGTAATTCTCTGTGATCGTTAATATTTTTGGGTAGTCTGCATGGTTTTGGAGCATGAGCTCTCCAAAACTGTCCCCGTATTTGATAGTATCTGAAACCACCTCATAGTCGTCCAGATTAAAGCCGTATTGTTCGTTGATGATCTCTTCAGGAAGGGTTTGGGATGTAAGGTCCACAGGTATTGGCTTATCTTCCTTACAACCGATCAGAAGAAGAATGAAACAAACGAAACCCCGATTTATTCGCATGGTTATTCTCTTACTTTGTCGGGGTCAAAGATATAGCCTCCCCATTGTTTTCCCCAATTATTTAACTCGGATTTTAAAAACTGCAGTAGAATAAAAAGAATTTGCGCCAACAGATGGCCTAAAACGGCTTCCTGATCAGTCCCAAATTATGGCCTAATCCATAATGATCTTGAACTGATTTTTTAGACCATTATACCCATCCAGGTCGGCTTTTATGGAACCAATCCGCAAATCGGCTTTAATTCTGATAGGAATCTTATTGTAATCATTGGAAACCCATAAAGAAAGGCTTTCTTCTTCCTTAAACACACGTCCGTATTGAACAAAAGGTCGGAATTTCAAACATTCGACCTTTCCGAATTTTGATTTGATGATTTCCTTCCCAAGATATTTCAGCTTAAAAGGGAATACCCCGTCATCGTCAAAAAGTACGTCCAAAGTCAATTCCTCCCCGATCACCAGATTTTTGGCATTGTAATTACTACGGAGATAATAAAAGGCTGAGATCAGGTCTTGTATGCCATTCTCGAAATCAAATTTGAATTTTTTCTTTTGCTTTTTATCATGCAAAACAGCCAGATCTTTATCATGGTCAAAGTTGATCTCAGTATCCCGGGTATAGCCGCCTTCATTTATTTTTCTAATAAAGCGATAGGGTCTGCCATCGCGCTGATCGAAAAAACTTTCATACCTGTCATCTACTTTAAAAAATAGACTCGCAAATCCAGTCGTCTTTCCAATTCCCACAACATGATGTACCGGAACATCATTGATCTTATCTTCTTTTAAATGCAAGGTAGCATAGCTGGCATTGAGGATGCCGTAATGAATGCGGAATTTCAACCATTCGCCTGTTTTATACGGAGTCCTAACCACCTGTTTATATGGAGTCCTAACCCCCTGTGCGGAAAGGTTCAGGCAGCCAAGCAACAAGATTATAGCGTACAGTTTCTTCATAGTCAAATTTGGGTTAAAGTTACCAATCCGGGGTAACATTTATACATTGTCCTCTTATTAAAACAATTATTGTTCCAAACTATTGTATAAAAAAGCCCCGACATAGCTGTCAGGGCTTTCCTAAATAACCAACCAAACTTTAAATTATGAAAAACCAATACTTAAAGTACTAAGGGAACCACCCCTTATGCATTTTAAAAATACAATCATCTAAGCGATGTATTGCTACTTTTAACGTTATTTAACGAGCGAATTAACATTCGTTAAGGATAGGCACAACTAATTTTGCGAAACCTTAAGAATCAGTAATTATAAAGTCCCCCTATTGGCTTGTTCCCGTTCTATGGATTCAAATAGCGCTTTGAAATTTCCTTTCCCAAAACTTTTGGCTCCTTTTCGCTGAATGATCTCAACGAACATGGTAGGCCTGTCAAGAATGGGCTTGGTAAATATTTGTAATAAATATCCCTCTTCATCGCGGTCGATCAGGATGCCCAGCTCTTTTAATGGCTCAAGATCCTCATCTATTTCACCTACCCTGTCCAGGACATCATCATAGTAAACGGCAGGTACGGTCAGGAATTCAATCCCCCGGTCCCTCAATGCAGTAACGGTCTCTATGATATTATCAGTTGCCATAGCCATGTGCTGTACGCCGGCGCCATTATAAAATTGAATGTATTCTTCTATCTGGGATTTCTTTCTACCTTCTGCAGGTTCATTTATCGGGAATTTAATCCGACCATTTCCATTACTCATCACCTTACTCATAAGTGCAGTGTATTCGGTAGAAATATCCTTATCATCAAAAGAGATCAATTGTGCAAAGCCCATGACCTTGGCATAGAATTCACACCATTTATTCATCTCATTCCATCCAACATTACCCACCATATGGTCTATATATCGCAAGCCTACGTCAGGGGCTTTATAATGAGGATCCCATTTTATAAATCCGGGCAAGAAAATGCCGTTGTAGTTTGAGCGCTCTACAAAAATATGCACGGTTTCTCCATACGTGTGGATCCCCGATAAGACTACTTCCCCATGCTCGTCTTTAAAAGTTTTAGGCTCCATATAGGATTCCGCACCCCGACTCGTAGTTTCCTTATAGCTTTTAGTCGCATCATCTACCCACAGTGCAATAGCTTTTACACCATCACCATGAGCATCAATATGTCTGTTAATTTCACCGCCGGACTGCAGGGGTGATGTAAGTATCAACCGGATCTTATCCTGTTGCAATACATAAGAAACCTGGTCTTTCACTCCGGTTTCCAAT
>JAOTYW010000239.1 GCA_029861705.1 Flavobacteriaceae bacterium | reverse complement strand
GTATTCTGTATGCACGCGAACAAGCTGTAGCTTTAATTCACCATCGTCTGTATTCATATGGAAATAGCCACTTCCTTCTTCTACCTTTTTTGCGATATTGACTTTGATCCCTTCTTCAATGTCGGCAGTGACTACTTTGGGTACTTCACTGGATGCCAATGTTTTTTCCGATTTCTTTTGTTCCGGGCTTGAATTGCACGCCAGGAATAAAGCGATTAAAGACACATAAATTAATTGTAGCTTTCTCATAGCTGTATCCGGTTTATGGTGGAATGAATTTACAATTAATCCCCACTTTCTCCAACCAATTACCCTATTCCTACTTCGACATCGCAAAATATCCTCAGAACGAATATTTTAACATTAAGGGGCAAGGAATTTTAAGGAATTCTTCGTACTTTTATTATGCAATATTAAGGGTGCTTTTATTTCGGTAAAGGCTGAGATCATACCTTCGGATTTGTTGGATAATCCCGGCATTAAAAATGTTGTAGCAAAGGGAGTGCATAATGGGTAAAACCGTTTTTCATTCCCTTTGTGTTTTGAAACACACCTGTATGAACTTTCGTGTGTAAAACCTTCAATTTCAATAGAATTAATCCTTTTCTTTTCATGCTAAAAACTTCTGCTAAACGACTGTAATCTGGTGTTTTTAAGGGGTTGATCGACGAACAGTTCAGCTTAAACTATTGTTAATTAGCGCAATATTTTGAACATTTTTGTAGTTTTGTTGTTGCAATGAAGTCCTTTAGCTTCAAAACCAGCGCCATTTTATTGGCATTTTTGCTACTGTTCTCAACAGTATCCTTCTCTATGGATATGCATTTCTGTGGGGATAAACTTGTGGATTTAAGTTTCTTTGATGATTCGGCCGATTGTAGTATGAAGCTTCTCATGCCAAAAGAAGAAAAATGCCCCATGAGTTTAATGAAGTGCTGTACTGATGAAGAGATCAGCCAGGTAGGTCAGGACGAATTGGCCACATCCTTCCATTCGCTCGATCTTGAGGAACAACAATTTCTTATAGCTTATACCATTGTTTATCTGGCAAACTTCTCTGATAATGCTGGACAACATATTCCTTTTTCCCATTATACCCCGCCTCTGATAACCTACGACCGGCAGGTGATATGGGAGACTTTCTTGATTTGATTTAAACATAATTGGAGCCCACTCTTCTTAAAAAGGGTGATTTAACTTTATTTCCCATTGGGAAAGAAGGTTTTTGAATTAAAGTTTAATCAATTCAAATCATGGTAAACAGATCTATAAAATTTCTAATAGAGAATAAGCTGATCTCAGCTATTTTACTCTTCCTTTTTATTGGTTGGGGGTTAATGAACGCTCCTTTCGATTGGAATTTAGGCTCGTTACCGAAATATCCTGTAGCAGTTGATGCGATACCTGATATTGGTGAAAATCAGCAGATCGTATTCACCAAATGGGAAGGCCGCTCTCCCCGCGATGTCGAAGATCAGATATCATATCCCTTAACCACCTCCTTACTTGGAATTCCCGGCGTTAAGACCATAAGAAGTTCTTCAATGTTTGGTTTTTCCAGCATCTATATCATTTTCGAAGAAGACATAGAGTTTTACTGGAGCCGGAGCAGGATTCTTGAAAAATTGAATGCACTCCCGGCCGGCTTGCTGCCCGAAGGTGTCAATCCTTCACTAGGACCAGATGCCACTGCGTTGGGACAAATATTTTGGTATACCCTGGAAGGCCGCGATCCTGATGGAAATGTAACAGGCGGATGGGATCTCCAGGAAGTAAGGAGTATCCAGGACTTTTATGTGAAGTACGCCTTGGCTTCTTCCAACGGGGTCTCTGAAATTGCTTCTATCGGGGGCCATGTCAAAGAATATCAAATTGATATTGACCCGGAATTGATGAGGCAATACAAAGTAGATCTGGATCAAATTGTCAGGGCGGTTAAGGGAAGCAATAAAGATGTGGGGGCTCAAACCCTGGAGGTCAATAAAGTCGAATACCTGGTTCGCGGATTGGGATATATTCAGAATACTGCAGATATAGAAAATGCCGTCATAGATTCAGAAGAATTTACGTCGATACGAATAAAGGATGTTGCTAAAGTGTATATGGGGCCTGCAACCAGACGTGGTCTCCTGGACAAAGAAGGGGCAGAAGTTGTGGGGGGCGTTGTAGTAGCTAGATATGGGGCTAATCCCCTTGAGGTGATACAAAATGTAAAGGCTAAAATTGAAGAAATAAAAAAGGGACTCCCGTCCAAGACATTAAGCGATGGTCGAACTTCACAGCTCACGATTGTTCCATTCTATGATCGCACCGAATTGATAAAAGAAACGTTGGGAACGCTTAATGATGCCTTAACTTTTGAAATTCTTATCACGATTCTGGTGATCATGATCATGGTCTTCAATCTGAGGGCATCTATTCTTATTTCTGGACTCCTGCCTGTTGCTGTATTGATGGTATTCATTTCTATGAAGTTATTTGGAGTAGACGCCAATATTGTTGCCTTATCAGGTATAGCTATAGCAATTGGCACCATGGTTGATGTTGGGGTCATTCTCTCAGAAAATATTATAAGGCATTTAGAAGAAGATGAGCAAAGTACTCCTATAAATGAGTTGGTCTATAATGCATCTGCCGAAGTATCTGGCGCTATAATTACAGCGGTCTTAACTACCATTATCAGCTTTCTTCCAGTGTTTACGATGATCGGTGCAGAAGGGAAATTATTCAGGCCATTGGCTTTTACAAAAACAATGGCATTGGTCGCTTCTATTATTATCTCCCTGTTTATTATTCCTCCGTTTGCGGCTCTCGTATTTAGAAGAAGCTATTTGCGCTTGCAGGTCAAGTACGTACTAAATCTGATATTAATAGTTCTTGGTATATGGGCACTGATAATGGGAGTTGAACTTGGAATGTTATTGATGGCTATCGGAACTACGGGTATTCTGATTATTAGGGGCGTAGTACCGGCCAAATGGCATAATTTGATTCTAATAGCTTTGACAGTAATTGGGATAGTGCTGCTTCTGGCTCAATACTGGAGGCCCTTAGGTTTTGACCGGAGTATGTTCATTAACCTTGTATTTGTGGCCATTCTTTGCTTTGGTTTACTGGGATTATTTAAGGTGTTCATCAGACACTATTCAAGGATCCTTAAATGGGCGCTGGAGCACAAAATGCTCTTCCTGTCCCTCCCGTTGGTTTTACTGGCCTGTGGTATACTTATAATGAGAAACACAGGAAAGGAGTTTATGCCGGCCTTGAATGAGGGCTCTTTTCTGTTGATGCCTACGTCTTTGCCCCATGCCGGAATTGAAGAGAACAAACGCGTCCTTCAGCAACTGGATATGGCCGTTGCAAATATACCTGAGATCCATACTGTAGTGGGCAAAGCAGGGAGGGTTGAATCTGCTTTAGATCCAGCACCTTTAAGCATGTACGAAAATCTGATTGAATATAAGCCCGAATATCTACTAAATGAACAGGGAAGGAGACAACGATTTAGAGTGGATGACAGCGGTAATTTTATCCTTAAAAATGAGCAGACTGTTGCCCATGCATCCCCAGGTATAGGATATGACCACCTCATACCTGATGAAGATGGAGAATTCTACCGAAACTGGAGGGATCATATT
>JAOTYW010000238.1 GCA_029861705.1 Flavobacteriaceae bacterium | reverse complement strand
GGAGCAACGGGTGAAATCAGTCATGGAATTTGATAATTACAATGTCTATAAGCTAAAGCAAAGCAAGGATTTTTACCAGCAATTCATCCAGAACACCTTGCAGCTCAATAACGGGAATGGAACTTTTTCTGAAGTAGCCTATTACAGCGGTGTGGATGCCACAGACTGGAGCTGGGCCGGCTTACTTTTCGACATGGACAATGATGGTTTGCGCGATATCTTTATTACCAATGGGATCAATCACGATCTTACCGATCTGGATTTCGTCGATTTCTTTGCGAACGAGATCATCCAGAAAATGGCCCTTACCGGCAGAAAGGAATCTATTGATTCCATCATTGCAAAAATGCCCATCAAACCCCAGCCTAACTACGCCTATAGAAATAAGGGAGATATAAGATTTGACAATGCTAACAAAGACTGGGGCTTTGAACTACCCAGCATGTCTAACGGCGCAGCTTATGGCGACCTCGATAATGACGGCGATCTTGACCTTGTGATCAATAATGTAAACGCTACGGCCTTTATTTATGAAAATCAAACTGATATACAGACCGACCATCACTACCTGAAATTAAAATTCAAAGGCAGTGAGAAAAATCCCTTTGGAATAGGTGCCTCCATAATGTTGTATTACGATGACAAAATAGTGGTACAGGAAATGATTCCGTCCAGGGGGTTCCAATCTTCCATGGAGTACGGCATGACCATCGGCCTGGGCACAGCTGAACAAATAGATTCACTACGGGTGCTCTGGCCGGATGACCGCTCACAAAAATTTACGGGCATTACAGCAGATCAAACCCTGGTACTGGACTATACACAGGCAGATGAGACTTTTTCATGGCCGAAAGAAAATATAGACCCACTGCTTCAATCCCTGGATAATAACCAATTAGTGGCCCATCAGGAGAATACATATAACGACTTTGATTACGAAGGCCTGATCTACACCAAATTGTCACAAGAAGGACCTTCTTTGGCAGTAGGTGATATAGATGGCGACGGTAATGAAGATGTGTTTATCGGCGGAGCCAGTGATCAACAGGCCATGTTATACCGGCACACCGGAAACGGTAAACTCTCTTTAACGCCCCAAGTCGTATTCCGCGAAGATGCAGAATTTGAAGATACGGCTGCTGCATTCCTCGATGCCGATTCTGACGGGGATATGGACCTTATGGTTGGCAGTGGTGGCAATGAAGTCGGGCGTGAACGCGGCTACAGAACCCGACTCTATCTAAACGACGGCGCTGGGAATTATTCGCGTTCAAAAACGCAGATACCATCGACAACGCGCAATACATCGGTCATCGCCCCGGAAGATTTTGACGGGGATGGTGATATCGATGTGTTTATTGGATCGAGAAGTGTCGTGGGCACTTATGGAGTAGATCCAAACCATCTATTCCTGGAAAATGTTGGCAATGGCGCTTTCGAAGATGCTACGGAACGCCTGGGCTATGATCTAACAAAAGCAGGGATGGTAACCGATGCTATCTGGTCTGATGTTACCGGCGATAACAAAAAAGACTTGATAACAACTTCGGATTGGGGCACACCAATCATCTTCAATAATTCAGGGAGGAGAATTAGCAGGCTTCCTTCAGACCTCGACAGCTTGTCAGGCTGGTGGCTTACCGTGGAAGCGGCAGACCTGGATGCTGATGGGGATCAGGACCTCATCCTGGGAAATATGGGTGAGAACCTGCACTACCAACCCAGGCATGATGCCCCTATGAAAATGTGGGTCAATGATTACGACAATAACGGTACCCTGGAACAACTAGTTTCCTTGCAGGAAAATGGGGAAGATTACCCCATCCATCAGAAAAAAGAAATTACAGCTCAAATGGTTTCTTTGAAGAAAGCGAATTTAAAAGCCTCTGAATATGCAAGTAAAACAGTACAAGGTCTGTTCTCGGAGGAAATTTTGGGAAGATCCATAGTCAGGGAAGTGAATACTGCGTCTTCTGTTGTCGCTATAAATGATGGACAGGGCAAATTCACGATCAAGCATTTGCCTCAGCGAGTGCAATTGTCATGTGTTTGTGATATCAGTTGTATCGATATCAATAAGGATGGCCATCTGGATTTGATCATGGGGGGAAATAATTTTGAGTTCAAACCTCAGTACTCCCAGCTTGATGCCAGTTTGGGCCATGTACTCCTGGGAGACGGGGCCATGAATTTTGAATGGCAGCCCTATACGGAAAGTGGCTTTGCTATTAAAGAAGAAATCAAGCACCTTAGTACCTTTCGTGATGCTTCCGGAAAAGAATTTGTGATCGCTGCGATAAATGATACCAAACCCAGGGTTTTTGCGCTTAAATAGACTCGGCATACTGCTCCTTGGATCACTGGTGATCGCCTGTTCCTCAAAAGGTGATCGCCTGTTCGAACTTCCTGATGGTACGGAAACCGGAATTACATTTACCAATACACTTACAGAAACCGAAGACCTGAATATTCTTGACTACCTCTATTTCTACAATGGCGGGGGCGTGGCAATTGGCGATATCAACAATGATAGCCTTCCCGATATTTTTCTCAGTGGGAACCAGATAAAAAACAAGCTCTATATCAATAAAGGGGATCTTCGCTTTGAAGATATCACGGAAACCGCAGGTGTAGGAGGCAATAGCGACTGGAATACCGGTGCCGTAATGGGTGATGTTAATGGCGATGGCTGGTTAGACATCTATGTCTGTGCCATGGTGGGCTTAAAAGGCCTGGACGGATATAACGAATTGTTCATCAACAATGGGGATGGCTCCTTTACTGAAAAAGCCTCGGAATTCGGTCTCGACTTTGATACCTATAGTTCTTCGGCGGCCTTTTTGGATTATGATAAGGATGGCGATCTGGACATGTATTTACTCAACCATGCTGTGCATACCCAGGAGTCGTATGGTACAGCAGACCTGAGATATATACGCAATTCGCAAACCGGCGATAAGCTGATGCGTAATGATGGAAATATCTATACTGATGTAAGTGAAGAGGCCGGGATCTTTGGGGGTATTAATGGCTATGGTTTGGGTGTTGCCATAGCAGATTTTAACCAGGATGGCTATCCGGATATATACGTCGGCAATGATTTTCATGAAGACGATTACTACTACCTTAATTACGGCGATGGCACTTTTAAAGAAAGTCTGAGGGACTACTTTGGTTACAGTTCCCGTTTTTCAATGGGGAATGATGTAGCCGATATCAACCACGATGGTTGGCCGGATATCGTATCCCTGGATATGCTCCCCGAAGACGAAGTGGTCTTAAAATCCTCAGAAGGCGATGACGATGTACAAACCCAAAAGATCCGCACAGAACAATTTGGTTATCACTATCAGTATACCCGAAATATGCTGCATGTAAACCGGCAGGAATCTGGTTTTGCAGAAACCGCTTTGTTAAGCGGTATTGCGGCGACAGACTGGAGCTGGAGCGCCTTATTTGAAGATTTTGATCAGGATGGAGAACAGGATCTTTTTATTGCTAACGGTATTCCCAAACGTCCGAACGACCTGGATTATATCAAATTTGTATCAAGCGAAGAGATCCAGAATAAAATTTCCAACACCCGAATGATCGATCGGGAAGCACTGGAATTAATGCCTTCAGGAAACTGGCATAACTATTTT
>JAOTYW010000052.1 GCA_029861705.1 Flavobacteriaceae bacterium | reverse complement strand
TCAGAGGCGCATCCATTGAAATATGCCTCCCGGAATTTTTGAGGGATTGCTTTACTTCATTAACACTCATCTCCAGTTCCGTGGCAATCTCCTCAGCCGAAGGCGGGCGTTCATGTGCCTGTTCCAGATATGAAAATGTCTTTTTTATTTTATTGATAGACCCGATCTTGTTTAAGGGAAGCCGGACAACCCTGGATTGCTCTGCCAGTGCCTGCAGGATAGATTGACGTATCCACCATACGGCATAGGAGATAAATTTAAACCCACGGGTTTCATCAAAACGTTTCGCTGCTTTAACTAAACCAACATTCCCTTCATTGATCAAATCGGGTAATTTCAGGCCTTGATTTTGGTATTGCTTGGCCACCGATACGACAAAGCGAAGATTGGCATTTGTTAATTTTTCAAGGGCTGCTTGATCTCCGGTTCTTATACGTTGGGCTAATTCTACTTCTTCCTGGGCAGTGATTAATTCAATTTTGCTGATATCTTGCAAGTATTTGTCTAGTGATTTTGACTCTCGGTTGGTAACTTGCTTGATTATCTTTAATTGCCTCATATAGTATTCTAAAGGTTAGAAAAATTAAGAGGTCATAATACATTTTTATTCTTTCTTTTCCAATTCCAGCGTCATAATGTTATACATAACTTATAAGTGTTTTGTGAATATCTCTCCGCAGTTCATTTATGCCGGGAACAGCTTTATTTAAAGGCCTTTACATGATCTATGCACTTTAAAAATTCAATGATATAATCATAAAAATGAGCAAAAGAATTCTTAAAAAATATCTTGCAGAACTGCCAAAAGAAGCCCTTGAGGAACAAGTATTGGATCTTTATGAACGCTTTAGCCCGGTTAAAACCTATTACGATTTTGTCTTTAATCCGAAGGAAGAGAAAATTCTACATGAAGCTAAAGCTAAAATCTACAATGAATATTTTCCATTAAAACGCAGAAGACCCCGTGCGCGCCGTTCGGTTGCCCAAAAGTACATACGACATTTCCTTACGCTGGGAATGCAGGAGGCTTTACTGGCCGATCTTATGTGGTATAATCTGGAAACTGCCCAAAAATTCTCCTCAAGTCGCAATGTACCCGTAGCCTTTTATAAATCCATGCTAAATTCCTTCACTGAAGCAGTGCAGTATACTGTCCATCAGTCGCTGCTCCCCGAATTCCGCGAACGTATGGATGCGGTGTATGCAGAAGTATTTAGACAACAATGGTTATTACAAGAAGATTTTGAAAGGGTTTGGGAGCTTAATTTGTACGACTCCTGACTTATTGCGTAAAGGAAAATTTTGAAAAACTTTCTAATCTATCCGTGGCCAGGAAAAGCGAGTCATGCGTATTGTACCAGGCCCTTGTTTCGGGCAGTTTCAGGCCGTTTAAGTCTACTTCCCCACCTCGGATCATCTTTTCGCCCCGGTTCGTAGCTTCATCTTTATAGAATTCTTCACCAACAAGTTGAAAGGTTTCCTTATCAAAGGAAAAATAATAGACTTCGTTGGGATAGGTCACTTTTAACCTATAGACAGGGTGACCTTCAAAAGTGCTCTCCATAAAATCAGGGTCCAGATCCGTCCCTGGGTCTTTAAGCTTCATTGGTAATCCCCAGAGATAGGTGTAATAGTTTCGAATGCGTTTGATGGCAGTACAATCCACAGTATCGCTTTTAGCATTAAAACAGGAATCGCCTTTTATCCCCAGGTCTGCTTTTGCCGATGGACGCAAGTATCGGAAATATCGTTTAGGCAGATCGATCTGAACCGTCGTCATACGCTTCGTAGAATCGGGTAGGTCGGCAACAAAGTTAAGTTGGTACTGAAAATCTTTCCAAAGTCCGTCAGGATCGTGATAGTCAATAGACCGGTCGAGTACGTCGCTAGCCGATCTTGGCGATTGATCCTGGCAAGAAGTAAAAACAATGGCCAGTAGGATAAATAGAATCTTTTGCATGATTATATGTATAAAAAATAAAAGTAGGGAAAACTTTGAACGATCAGGCTAACAGACCTCCAAGTGGCATTTTTTAATAACCCTGTTAGTATTTTTTTCTCAAAATTTCGCTCAGGGATAAAAATCAGGTAATTTTGCAAAATTGGCTTGTTAGAAGTCGGCCCATTAATTTTCATCTCTAATTTGCCCTAATTCGTGGATGTACAACTAAAAGGAACACAAAAAAGGCTATACGATTACCAGGCTCAGGACCTTACTTCCATTTTTGATCATTTGGAGAAGGCTGAGGATGACGTGAACATGCTTTATCAGCTTCCTACCGGTGGTGGTAAAACGGTGGTGTTTTCAGAAATCGCCAGACGATTTTTAGAACTCAAGCAGAAAAAAGTAATCGTACTTACACACAGGATTGAACTGAGCTTGCAGACATCAAGGATGCTTACTGAATTCCAGGTGAAGAATATGATCATCAATAGTGAGGTCAAAGCCCTGGATGCTTCGGACGATCATCAGTGTTTTGTCGCCATGGTGGAAACCTTGAACAACAGGCTGCAGGAAGGAGCTATCTCCTTGAGTAATGTTGGCCTTGTGATCATTGATGAAGCTCATTACAATTCCTTCAGGAAGTTATTCAAGTATTTTGAGAATTCGGCTATTCTGGGCGTAACGGCAACCCCCTTGAGCTCGAATATCAAGCTTCCTATGAAGGATAATTATTCCAAGCTAATTGTCGGGGAATCAATTGAAGCCCTTATTAAGAAAAAATACCTGGCCAAAGCTAAAATGGCTAATTACGACGTAAGCCTGAAAACCCTAAAACTGGGGATCCATGGCGATTATACCGTAAAATCTTCCGATGAGCTCTATGGCAATCACCAGATGCTTGGAAAGTTGCTTAAATCCTATGAAGAACTAGCACAGGGCACTAAAACGCTGATTTTCAATAACGGTATCAGTACGTCGCGCTATGTATACGAAACCTTTAAAAAAGCGGGCTACGATATACGTCACCTGGACAATAAGAACACGGCCAGCGAGCGCCGTGAGATCCTGGATTGGTTTGCCAAGACAGACAATGCCATTCTTACATCGGTTAGTATCCTTACTACTGGCTTTGATGAACCAACTGTTGAAACAATCATTCTTAACAGGGCCACCCGATCTCTTACTCTGTATTTCCAGATGATCGGACGTGGCTCCCGGATACTTCCAGGGAAGGAAGAATTCACGGTTATCGATCTCGGAAATAACATTGCCCGTTTTGGGATGTGGGATGCGCCGGTAGACTGGCAAGAAATCTTTTATTTTCCCGATTTCTACCTCGAGAATATCAAGAATGATGATGATATTGAGCGGGAATTCATCTATGAGTTACCTGATGATATCCGGGAAAAATTCGTAAAGTCAGAGACGCTGGACTTTGATGTCAAAGCAGAGTATAAAAAGATCTTTGCACAGGGCCTAAAATCAAAAACAGTTTTGGAACGCAGTATTGCACAACATGCCCAAATATGCGTAGAAAACAGTGAAGATGTCTTTGATGCAAGGATCCTTGCTAAACTTTTGAAAGAGGAAATAGCCTTTAGGGTGAGGCAATATTCCTATTGTATCATGAACAATACTAAAAGCTATAAGGAATGGCTGGAAGAGGACTATGAGCGGAAACTTCGACTAAAGATCTCACAGGAATTTGCAGCCAAATTGTAGCTTATGACTTCCTCCCAAAAACGAACCCTCTTAATATTGGGACAAGTATGGCCGGAACCGACTACAACGGCAGCGGGGGAGCATATGATGCAATTAATTCACTCCTTCCGGAAAGCAAACTATAAGATTCATTTTGCATCTTCGGCAGTACAAACAAAACATTCACAGGATCTATCGGCTTTTGGTGTTAAAACAATAAGGGTCGAGATAAATGATTCCGATTTTGACACTATGATCGGAGAACTGCAGCCAGATATTGTCATATTCGACAGATTTATGGTAGAAGAACAGTTCAGCTGGCGCGTAGCAGAACATTCGCCAAAATCAATCCGAATTTTAAATACGGAAGATCTTCATTCGCTCCGAAAGGCCAGGAGAGATGCACTTGCCGCTAACTTAGAATGCACTATCTCTTTCTGGCTCCGGCAAAAAGATACACTGCGGGAGTTGGCCAGTATCCTGCGATGCGATCTCTCGCTGATACTATCGAAAACAGAGGTGAAATGGCTACAAGAAGCAGGCATAATTCCTGACTATTTGTTATTTTATCTTCCCTTTATGTTAGACAACATAACAGACTATAATACAAACAGTTATATTAATTATGAGCGACGAAATAATTTTATTTTTGTCGGCCAGGGAAAACATGCTCCCAATGAGGATGCCGTTCGCTTCTTAAAAGCTGATATTTGGCCGTTGATCCGTCAAAAATTGCCCGAGGCAAGCCTGTCCATCTATGGCGATGGATATGCTCCGAAAATTCAAGAATTGCACGACCCTGCCTCCGGATTTTTACTATGTGGCTGGAAAGCAAGACTGCAGGATGTCATGGCCAAATCACGCATAAACCTGGTACCCCTCCGCTATGGGTCCGGTTTGAAAGGAAAGGTGATCTCTGCAACTGCCGCCGGTACTCCCAGTATGATGACAGTCGTTGGAGCAGAAGGGATTATCCCAGCCACAGGCTTTGACACCTGTCTTGCTGATACTCCTGAAGAATTTGCTGCTAAAGCCGTAGCCCTTTATACTGACGAAGCTGGCTGGATAGACGCCCAGACGGCAATGAAAGACATATATAACACTGAATTTGACCAAGCAATACACCACGACAGGCTCCATAAACAGTTAAAAATACTCTTATCTTCAGTTGAAGCAATGAGGCAGCGTAACATTGTTGGCCGCATGTTACAACATCAAAGTCTGAATAGTCAGAAATACATGTCGAAATGGATCGAGGTCAAAAACAAAATAGGAAAGAGTGGGGTCATCTCATGAGTTGATTTACTTCAAGAAACTTATCTTTATTAATCTAAAGGAATAGCTGATATGGAATGGATAACCGCTAAAGATTTTACAGATATAACGTATAAGAAATGTAATGGCGTTGCCCGGATTGCCTTTAATAGGCCAGAGGTGCGAAATGCCTTCAGGCCAAAAACTACTTCTGAGTTATACGAGGCATTTTATGATGCACAGGAAGATACTTCTATAGGGGTTATTTTGCTGACAGGGGAAGGCCCTTCGTCCAAGGATGGCGTCTACTCTTTTTGCAGTGGAGGCGACCAGAAATCCAGGGGCCATAAAGGTTATGTAGGGGAAGATGGGTATCATCGACTCAATATTCTGGAAGTGCAGCGCTTGATCCGTTTTATGCCTAAAGTCGTCATAGCCGTAATCCCGGGCTGGGCAGTAGGTGGCGGGCATAGTCTCCATGTGATCTGCGACCTTTCACTGGCAAGCAAAGAACACGCCTTATTTAAGCAGACAGATGCCGATGTCACAAGTTTTGACGCCGGATATGGTTCTGCCTATCTCGCTAAAATGGTAGGGCAGAAGAAAGCCAGGGAGATCTTTTTCCTGGGTAGGACCTATACAGCTCAGGCAGCTTATGAAATGGGAATGATAAACGCCGTTGTCCCCCATGAGGAACTGGAAGAAACGGCCTATGAATGGGCGCAGGAGATATTAGCTAAATCGCCTACAGCGATCAAGATGTTGAAATTTGCCATGAATCTGACAGACGACGGAATGGTTGGGCAGCAAGTTTTTGCCGGTGAAACGACACGCCTGGCGTATATGACAGATGAGGCCAAAGAAGGACGGGATGCTTTTTTAGAAAAGCGAAAACCGGATTTCGGTAAGAATAAGTGGATACCTTAGAGATCACAAAGGAGTTTAACTAAAAAGAGCCCTGTCGGTTAGACGAGGGCTCTTTTTCGAGAACACTATATGAAAATGAAAAAATTAACTCCTTGTTTGTAATATGAAGTAAACTTACGGGCATCTTGCCAACCCCCATAATTTTTGTTGTGAGTGACGGTTCTTTTGTGGTGAATGTGCACAAAAGTGATATTTCGACCTCAAAATGAGGCACTTAAGGAATACAATCCAGTATTCTTTGTAGGAAAGAATTAATATCGAATTCAGGAGGTTCGGCCAGACCAGTGCGTACTATGACCAGATCTTTGGAAGGAATGATAAAGACATATTGACCCTGGTAGCCATTTGCCGAATACAGATCCCTGGGAACATCAGGATATTTTCCTTCGGCATTAAGCCAGAAATGTGCCCCATAGGTGCCATCAGATCCTTCAGTTGGTGTTGTTATATAATCGATCCAGGCCTCATCAAAAATTCGTTCTCCATTCCATACGCCTCCATTAAGGTATAAAGCTCCAAATCTGGCCCAATCCCTGGTATTGGCCCAGGCATAGGAGGAGCCGACAAAATTCCCGGCCAGATCTGTTTCAATCAGCATACTGTTCATACCGATCTTATCTATAAGCGCAGCATAGGGAAAATCCAGGTACTCCTGGTAATTATCAAAGTGATCGCGTAACACGCCCGACAGCAAATTGGAAGTGCCTGAAGAATAATTCCAAATCTGTGTGGGATGACCTACAGCTTCTTTCTCGGCCTGGGTCTTACTCATATCAGTTTCCATAAAGAGCATACGGGTTACATCAGACATTTTAGTATAGTCTTCTTCCCATTCTAAACTACTCTGCATTCGTAATAAGTGGTTATACGTAATTCGTGCACGTCCATCTGCCTGCCAGCCGGTCACTGGTGCCGGTGATTCTATATTGAGCTTAGACTGATATTGTAGAATGCCGTATAAGGTTGCCAGGATACTTTTAGTCATAGACCAACCCAGAATAGGTGTTTCTGCCGTAAATCCATCGGCATAGCGTTCACTGAGGATCTTGTTTTTATGCAGGACGAGTACGGTCCTTGTTTTTTGAACATCGGGCCTTGCAAAAGCGCTGTCCATAGCGATCTCAAGTTGCTCATAATCTACGCCCTCAACAGTCGTGGTGTCCAGGCCGTTATTGCCAAAAGGGAAGGGGAGGTCATTATCCAGCGCATTTCGAGTTGGCCTGAGGTATGGCCCCGGCTCATAGTCGTCATTGATAAGGACACAACCGATTCCGTCTCTGCAAATTGCCGTGCGTTCCATGAGTCCGTATACATCTGCAGAGGCTTCCTGATCCAAAATATCTACGTCAGAATCTGCCAGTTTTACCAAGGGCACATTAGTATCCTGACTTTCCAACGATTCCATAGAACGATTGGCGATAAAAACCCCGGAGGCCATATACTTGGCTGTATATCCGGAAATAATGTTCAATTTGGAATACTGTGTAAAGATCAGCACTGCGAAGGCTGTGAGAATTAAAATCAAAAGGAAAATCGTTCTTTTCTTCATTCCGTAAATTCTGGGGCTTTTAGTTATTGTTTTCTTCTCCTATCTTTAAGGAACGAATATACGGATATGTATAAAATTGTTGCAGGCGGATTGTTCTTCTTGTTTTGGGCCTGTGACAGTAACGAAAGCCCTGCGCTTCAAGATTCATATTCCGTTCATTGCGGCTCCTGCCACCTTCCGCCGAATATAAATGATCTTCCCAAGCAGTTATGGTCAGACCAGGTGCTTCCTGAAATGGCATCCAGACTAGGCCTTTCAACGCCTGATTATGATCCTATGTCGGGCCACTCTTTTGAAGAACAGATGGCCATTCTTGAATCAGGGATCTTTCCCCCCAGACCGGTTATGGATGAAAAACTTTTTAGATCCATAGTAGATTATATAATTACTATGGCCCCGGAGAGCTTAGAACGACTTCCTGAAACACCACTCATATCATTAGAACATTATCGTCAACACCCCATCGATTTCCCTGATTCTCCGTTGCCGAGCTTTACGTATTTGAAAATCAGAAATGGTAAGATAGAAGTCGGTGATCTAAACGGAGGTTTCTGGAGCTATGATCACCAAGATGGAACTTGGAGTAATTTATATCAATTTGAAAGCCCGGTAGTCGGTTCTGTCCAAAATGATTCATTACGTTGGGTATTGACAGTAGGCCTGCTAAACCCATCGGAACGTTCTCGGGGCAAATTATATGAAATAGCAGGTAATGAACGAAGGATACTTCTGGATTCCTTACACAGACCAGTTTATTTAGATGTTTCAGAAACAATAGGAAAATTAGATTTTACGATCGCTGAATTTGGGCATTATTCGGGACGTCTTTCCGGCTTGGTTCAAAGCCAAGCGGAAGTGAAAAAGCAGACTTTAGTTTCCACTCCGGGAGCGATTCGTGTGCTCTATGCTGATATAGATGGAGACCAGCTGTCTGAGAAGTTGGTCTTGTTCGCACAGGGAGATGAGCGATTGGTTGCCTTTAAGCATGCTGAGAACAACAAAATTCAAAGTGAAACCCTTCTAAGGTTTAGTCCGCTTTCCGGTGTCAGCTGGTTCGAAGTCAAAGACCTAGATAGAGATGGCGATCTGGACATTATCACGGTTCACGGCGACAATGCAGACAAGACGTATGTTCAAAAACCCTATCACGGGGTCCGTGTTCACAGCAATGATGGGGACGGCCGTTTTACACAGGTGTATAATTATCCGTTGAATGGTGCGACCCGGGTTGTAGCGACAGATTGGGACATGGACGGTGATCAGGATTTAGCCGTGGTAGCCGCATTTCCGGATTATTCCATGGAGACGCCCAAATCTTTTCTCCTATTGGAAAATACAGAGCCAACTGAATCTCAATGGCAGGCAAGATCAATTAATTCGATTAACGATGCAAGGTGGTTTTTGATGGACGCTGGCGACTTAGATGGTGATGGTGATCAGGATATTGTACTAGGTGTATTTAATTATCACATTACGCCCGTGCCCAATAAATATTTGCAGGAATGGAGCAAGGCACCCATCGGGCTGCTAATTCTGGAAAATACCGCAGCAGACGATACAAAGTGATTTCTCTGCATAGATATGGCTCATAGAGGATTAACTTCCAAACTTTTAATACGACTCATTTTGTGTAATTTTGAAAGGAGCATATTCAACAAGGATATAGATGCATGTAAGTCCTTCTGCCGTCATATTATTTTTAGTTTTTCTGGGCCTGACAGCCTGTAAAACTCAACCCACGATTATTGATACCCCAATCATCTTTGATGAGAACAGAAAGGCGATGACACTCGAGTACCTTAAGGACAGATATGATCTCATTCAGGACGATATTGAGATCAAACCGAAAATGATCGTTTTACACTGGACGGTTTATGAGACGCTGGCAGAATCTTTTGAAGCTTTTGAAAAACCTGCCCTGCCGAATTGGAGACCCGATATAGAAAACATTAGTGGTCTCAATGTCTCTTCTCATTTTCTTGTAGACCGCGATGGCACCATTTACAGGCTTATGCCTGAAACCTATATGGCCAGGCATGTCATTGGTTTGAACCATTGCGCCATTGGTATTGAAAATGTTGGGGGCACTGAAAATGCACCCCTGACGCCAGCACAATTAAAATCCAACATCAGGCTTGTAAAATATCTGGCTGAGAAATATCCTATAGAATATCTGATCGGTCATTATGAATACACCCGATTTGAAGGCCACCCTTTATGGCTCGAAGTGGATGATGGCTATCGCACAGAAAAGACCGATCCGGGACCGGAGTTCATGCGAGAAGTTAGGGAAGCCACCCAATCCTTTAATTTTAAACCTCTACCTAATGCTGATAACTAAAATGAAAAAATATCATTCCCTGCTTGCAATCTTGTTCTTATTCTTTACGGTTACTTGTAAAGAAGCACCCGCTGCCCAAGTGGTGACAGAGAATATAACTACGTCCTTATATGAGACATATGACACCTATAAAGAACCAAGTTTAGACAGGAGGAGAATTAAGCATCATGAACTACAACCTCTCTTGCAAAAGTTTGCAGCTAAAGAAGGATTTGAAGTCAATAAAGTAGGCACTTCAATTGAAGGCCGGTCTCTGAACCTGGTAAGCTTGGGCGAAGGAGAAATAGATGTGTTTTTATGGGCTCAAATGCACGGTAATGAACCGACGGCTACCCAGGCCATTTTTGATATTCTGAACTTTTTTGACAGCGATGATTTTACTGAAGAGAAAGCAGCCATCCTAAAAGAACTCAGGATCCATTTTCTTCCCATGCTAAATCCGGATGGAGCAGAGATCTTCCACAGGAGGAATAGATTGGGTATTGACCTCAACCGGGATGCACTCAGACTCCAATCGCCGGAAGGGCAGACCTTAAAACGGGTACGCGACAGCCTGGAGGCCGATTTTGGCTTTAACCTTCACGACCAAAGCACCTATTACAATGCAGAGCGCACGCCCAAGCCAGCCACCATCTCCTACCTTGCACCAGCTTATAATTATGAAAAGGAGATCAATCCAGTCCGTGCCGATGCCATGAGGGTTATCGTCTTTATGAATACCATACTTCAGGAGTACGCTCCAGGACAAGTTGGGCGATATAATGATGATTTTGAACCCAGAGCTTTTGGAGATAATATTCAGAAATGGGGCACAAGCACCATTCTTATCGAATCAGGTGGTTATCCATCTGACCCAGAAAAGCAGGAGATCCGCAAACTAAATTATGTGTCTATATTATCGGCGATTTACACAATTGCAACCGGGAATTATAAAGCAATCGATATAGCTGAATATGAAAAGATCCCGCATAATGATCGCAAACTTGTTGATCTAAAGCTGGAAGGCGTTAACTATGAGTTGGCGGGCACTACTTACCTCATGGATGTGGCGATCAATCAATTGGAAGTGGATGAAGAGGGAAATAATGATTTCTGGTATAGTAGCCGGGTCTATGACCTCGGAGATCTTTCTACGTATTATGGATATGAGACGTTTAATGCAGAGGGCTATACTATAATCGCCGGAAAGGTATATCCGGAGGAAGTGGCAGATGAGGAGGCATTAGAGGGATTAGACGCGGCTCAATTGCTGAAGGAGGGCTATATGTACCTGCGTATGAAAGACATTCCGGAAGAATGGCTGTGCTCAGTTGTGCCCTTGCACATAGCTTCTCAAACGTATGAGATAACAGAATTAGATCTTTGGGTAGGGGAGAACCCAAGCTTTTTCCTCGGCAAAGGAGATGTACTGACCCATGCTGTTGTGAACGGTTTCCTGATAGATCTTTCCAAGGAAATCTCAGGCTTTAAAAATGCCATGATCTACAGATAAAAAAAGCGCCCCGAATTCACGGGGCGCCAAATAAGAACAATACCATTTATCGGAATACCCAAACTTCTAGTATCCGAAGGATATGGTCATATGGGGCGCGTTCAATAGCAAGACGATTAGCATTGTAAACAAGCTCACTACAATTGTTGCAAAAACTGCAAGAACTAAACTTTTAATCCAGGCCTGGGTAAAGCCTATTGCACTATCATTGATTATTTGGTTTATAACATCCATGAGATCTTTTTTTAAAATTCAACTTATGATTCTGCATGTTAGGATGATATAAGCTCAATAGGTATTCGGGGGTTGTTAATAAAACACCCCTAAAACCAAATACCCTACCTGGTATTCAATAAATTTTAAAGATTTACTTGTTTACTCGCAGCCGGCAGTAAAGCCTGTTGCATCAAAGGAAGTTTGCACAGCGCCCTGTTGATTTGTTGTTGCCACCTGGATAACCAGGTTGTTCTCGCCACTGCCATCGCGTTTCGGACTGCAATATTCAAAAAGATAAAAGCTATTGGCCCGCTCAGAAACACGCTGACTGATCTCATTAAAAGTCGCCTCCAGTTCGGCTTCATTCCCGGCAAAAGCGCTAAATGTCTTTCCGATCTCTTCAAGAATACTCGTATCAATTTCAGATCCCAGTCCGATCGTAAAATAAGAGATATTCAAACTGGCATCGTTTACCGCGGCCAGGGCAGCAGCTTCTGAATATCTGCCTGCCTGATCGGTTCCATCTGTAAATAGTACGACAGACGATGCTCCTATGACTTCATCCTGTAAATTTGCCTGAAGCAAGGCTTCGGAAATCTCTGTGGCTTTAATTACAGCCCCGTAAAGGTCGGTAGAAGGATCGTTGCTGATATTCGGTGTAATGCCTTCAATAGCCGCAATCAGATTATCCCGGTCTGAACTAAGCGGATTAAGCTCGTGCAAAACGTCTTCGCCATCAAACCAATAAATTGCCATTTTAAATGTATCAGATGGCAATTGAGGCATTACGTTATTGATAAATCCAATGCTGGCCGATTTCAGTTCATTCAAACTATTGGCCAAAACACTATTACTAAGGTCGAGCACCAGAAGCGTTGAATTTGAAAAGATCTGCGAATTAGGCGAGATCCGGGCAAAAGATTCATTAGAAGATATGGTATTGAAACATGCATCGTTCCTGCCTTGTTCATAAATTGTAAACTGAGATGCCGAAAGTCCGGCTACCGGATTTCCAAATTTATCTGATACTTTAAATAGGATGGATATCTTTCCTGGGAGGCTGGTAAACTGTTCCTGGATGGATAGTATCAGGTCGTTGTCATCGAAGTTCAAACAGTCATCAACAGGCTCTCCCAGGCCTAGTTCTCCGTTGTTGATATTAAAAAATACATCGTCATCAGCATTTCCACATCCAATCCAAAGAAAGGCGATAAACAGGAGGGCAAGAGGTTTTAGGAGCTTCTTCATTTTCATCAGGTTCTGGTTTACACAGGAGAACGGCGTTTTATGAGCTTAAGTATGTCTCCTGTTGTTCTTTTTGAATTTTGTAGCTTACATCAAAAAGTAAGCCATATGTTCCGCCTTCGAGTAAACCTAACGGGAATATTACTTCTTTCAGTTTCATTTCTGGTCGCGCAAAATGAGACCGTTTTAAAAAAGTTGGGCTATCCCCAGGACGCCCGTTTACTCATCATTCATGCAGATGACCTGGGTGTGACCCATTCGGAAAACATGGCGAGTATAAAGGCACTTGAAAGTAGCCCGGTTAACTCTGCCAGCATTATGGTGCCATGTCCCTGGTTTCCTGAGATCGCTGCTTATGCCCGGGAACATAAAGAGATGGATTTTGGACTGCATCTGACCTTAAATGCCGAATGGAAATATTATAAATGGGGACCTGTTAGCGGGAAAGAAACAGTGCCTTCCCTTGTCAATAAAGAAGGGTATTTTTATTCCCTGGTAGATAGCTTAAACATGTTTGCCAAAGGAGATGATGTAGAGACTGAGTTGCGCAACCAGGTACGTAAGGCATATCAGGCAAATATTGATGTAACACATCTGGACGCCCACATGGGTGCAGCCGTAAGCACACCACAAAGTATCTTGGCCTATTTGAAAGTAGGAAAGGAATTTAAGCTGCCTGTATTACTTGATAAACGAATTCATGAGATCCCTTCGGAGGAGATCAAGGTATTGATCGACGACCGTACACTCCTTATGGATGGTATTTATAGTGCCGGGCCGGAAGATTTTAAAGGCGGTATGACCAGCTACTATGAAAAGATATTTCGAGAACT
>JAOTYW010000237.1 GCA_029861705.1 Flavobacteriaceae bacterium | reverse complement strand
AAGGATACAGGCACGGAAGATATTGTCATGGACTTTTTTACGGCTTCTCACCCATATGCCTTTCTGGCTATTGGTGAGCTATCAGATGCGGTTGGGATCTACCACACCAATCCCCGCCTGTTCTATGTGCCTAAGCAAAATGCCATCGGACAATATAATGATGAATATGGGGATGAACTCTATATGATCGAAGAGCGTGCAGCAGACGGCCATGGAGATGTGTATTCCTTTGGCTATTCCGATGAGCTCATCAGCACGCATGATATGATCGATAAACTACGAAAGGATGAAGATCATATTGTGGATCAAAAGATGTACGTACGTGCAAGGCTCTTCGATATGTTGCTTGGGGATTGGGACAGGCATTATGATCAATGGCGATGGGCAGTTTTTAAAGAAGACGGTAAGACTATTTACAGGCCGGTACCTCGCGATAGGGACCAGGCCTTTGCTTTGATGGATGATGGCTTTGCTACTGGACTGGCCACGACATTAGTTCCTCCCATTCGACTCATCAATTCCTATGAGGAAGAACTAAAAAGTCCGAAATGGATGAATTTGGAACCCTTTCCGCTTGATATGGCTTTTATGACCCAAATGGATCGGAAGACCTGGTGGGATGAAGCCCAATTCATCCAGTCTAAGATGACCGATGAGGTCATTGAAAAGGCCTTTGCATACCTACCGGAGGAAGTACAGGATTCTTATGTAGAAACGATAAAAAAGACACTAAAAGGCAGGCGTGGCAATATGACAACGATCGCTGATGAATACTTCCATATTATCAATAAATATGGAGTGATCACGGGGACAGATAAAGATGATTGGTTTGAAATTGAACGAATGCCCCAGGGACAAACCAAAGTGTCTGCATACCGTATCAAAGGAGGCGAGAAAGCAGACCTTTTGCACGAACGCATCTATAAAAAAGCTGAAACAAAAGAGATCTGGTTATATGGTTTGGACGATAAAGATTACTTTTTGGTAAAAGGAAAAGGATCTAACCTTATCAAATTGAGGATCATTGGGGGCTTGAATAATGACCAGTACGATATTCAGAATGGGAATAAGGTTCATGTATATGATTTCAGGAGCAAGAAAAACACTTTGGTAACAGGTAAAGGACGCAATCATATCAGGGATGATTATGATACCAATAACTATGATTACAAGCGGCCGAAATACAATTCCAATGTACTGATCCCCACTCTTGGTGGTAATCCGGATGATGGATTTAAGATCGGATTGGCGAATACCTGGACCATTAATGGATTTGAGAGAAATCCGTTTACGGCAAAACATGTCTTTACGGCTAATTATTTTTCCTCCACCCAGGGCTTTGATCTGGCATACAATGGTGAATTTGCCAATGCCATAGGGGATTGGAACCTATACTTGAATGGGAAGTTTACAAGCCCTAATTACGCGATCAATTTCTTTGGCTTTGGGAATTCTACTCCTAATCCTGAAGCAGACGACTCAGACATGTTCGACCTGGATTATAACAGGGTAAAATTGGGAACGATTACAGGCGGACTCGGACTGGTCTCCCGGGGAGAAGTAAACGGGGAATTCAGGATTGGGGTGCAATATGAATCTATAGAATTGGAAGAAACCGAAGATCGCTTTATCAATATTTTTACAAACAGTATCCCACAGGAGATAGATAACGGATTTGTACGGGCAGAAGCTTCCTATCTGTATGAACAGTACGATACCCCGGCTTTCCCAACCTTGGGAATGCAATTTCTGATCCGAACGGGCTACGTCTCTAATATAGATAATGACAATGCCTTTGGCTATCTGATCCCTTCCCTGGCCTTCAATTATAAGCTCGTACCATCGGGGCAGTTGGTACTTGCAACAAAATCGAAAGCACATCTCAATTTTGGGGATGATTTTGAGTTTTATCAGGCGGCTACTATTGGGGGGAATGATGGATTACGGGGGTATCGAAACCAACGTTTTACCGGGGAAACTTCTTTCTATCAAACTTCAGATCTGAGGTTGAATTTTAATCGTTATAAAACCAGCATTGTACCTGTTGAAGTAGGTATTTATGGCGGCTTCGATATTGGACGTGTATGGGTGGATGATGACCTGGTATTAGGAGCAGGCCTCAATGACGATGATTGGAATACGTCTGTAGGAGGGGGTATATTCTTAAATGGGGCCGATTTTATGACAGCTAATCTGGGAGCTTTTAGTTCCGATGATGGCCTGCGTATTTTCTTTGGTTTTGGCTTTGGATTTTAGAATTAATCTGCGACCCTTATTCGACCGTAATCCGTATCTTTAACCCCTTAAAATCAATGCTTGAATGAAGAAATTTATTGTTACCCTATTTGTGTTTTGCGTAACTATGGTTAGTGCCCAAAGCCTGGAGTTTTCAGCTTTATACGGGTATCAATTTGGATCTAAACTAAACTACGGACCAAATTATATCAAGATCGATGATAGTGATGAATATGGGATAAGCCTTGGCTTTGAAATGAGTAATGATGTGATGGCCGAATTAACTTATATTCACCAAGGTACGGAACTTAAAATACGAGACACATTTACAGGGCCGCAAGAAGAGCGTTTCGCTGACCTGAATGGGGATTGGATTCTGCTAGGGGCTTCCAAATATTTTAAGGACGGTAACGTTCGCCCTTTTGCCGGAGGGAGTATGGGGTTGCTCTTTCTTGCACCAAGTAATGAAAATACAGCAATTGTAAATAGACGCCTTGACAATAGAACTAAGTTCGCATTTGCCTTTAAGGCGGGTGTACTCATTATGTTCAGTCAATCAATCGGTATTAAACTTCAGGGAAATATGATGTTTCCTGTAGAATGGGGAGGCGTTTATATTGGCGCCGGGCCTGGAGGTGTTTCCGGGGGAACAGCTGCCTCAAGTACAACAATTATTGGCGGACTTAGCGGTGGTCTTGTATTTCGATTTGGCACTTAATTAATCCAATTATAAAATATGAAAAATTTTAAATATCTAATACTATTATTCTGTGTTGTAATAATGTCTTCTTGTTCTTCGGTCAAGGTAATTGACGCCTGGAAGAATGAAGCTGCAGTTGTAGATCAATTCAGGGAGAAAAATGTTATTGTGATCGGCCGAACTGCCGATAACACTGCACGGATTGCCTTTGAGGAAGCACTTACCAATCAACTGAGGGCACGTGGAATTAAGGCTACTTCAAGTTTTACGAAAGTCCCAAAGATATTTCCGAACAAAGAAATTTCAGAAGAACGGGTGGCGTTGATGAAGAGTCTGCTGGCCAGCGAAGGCTATGATGCCATTGTACTAACTGTAATTAAAGAAAAGGAACAAACAACACGTACGTCCAGTAGCGGCATTTACATTGGTGCATCTTATGGGGCATACTATCCGGGGCATTACGGAAATTTTTATAATTATTATGCGTCGCCATATGCCTATGGCAGCTACTACGATTCATTTGGGGGATATGTCCCTCTAGGAACTTCTACTGAGACCTACACTAATTACGTGTTGGAGACAGTAGCGTATAACCTGGGCGAAGAAGATGACAATCAGCTTGTAGCCGTAGTAACTACAACATTGAACGATCCAAAAGGAGCATATAAAACTGCCGACGTCTACGCGGAAAAGATCTTTAAAAGCCTGCAATAGACTCTTTTCGAAA
>JAOTYW010000236.1 GCA_029861705.1 Flavobacteriaceae bacterium | reverse complement strand
AATAAGGTTGTTAGCTTTTTCATGAGTGCCAGGTTTTGAATTCAGCACCAAAGCTATTTCTCATATATTTTATAAACAATGATATTAGTCACTCAAATCTCATTACTCATGTACTTAATTATTTTATTAAAAGGTATTCGTGAACCCCGCAAGCTCAGTTTCCCCTACCCTTCCTCCTTCACTATTTGTGTTGGGAGGAACAAGTACGAGAAGTGATCAGAGTGTTTACTTGTGCCTATTCTATTTTAATAAACAGGTGCTTGTGAATCTCTTTTGAATGGGAATTAGGGATAAAAAATTTTATAAAAGTAGCGCCAGCACTCAGCAGAATTAAGAAAATCAATCAATGTATTCCCCGGCAAGTACGTTCCAGAGTAACTTGAATTCTATCTATTTCAGTAGCGCTGGCGGGCAATTCTTCTGCTTGCAAGCCTTCATAATTATCAGCTACTTTCCACTTGGCAATTGTCTCGCTAAAAAACTGGGAAGCTAAAGCATCTGTCTCGTAAACAAACAGATCGTAGGTTTCACCCGGGTCGCCACCAAATCGCGTGACTACCTGCCACTTACCACTTTCTTTATATGAGGTATTGGTGTAGTCTGATTGCGGGTAGTATTTATTGTCTGAAGGTTTTAACAACACCCAGATGTCTTTAGTATGTGTTTCGGGATAAACGCCCATTGTAAGAATACGGCAATTCACGGTATCCCGATTTACAGGAGATATGACTTGTACCTTTTCAACAGGGTATTCCACTTGCAACTTGTTTCCGGTATCAAAGGTTTCAAGATAGCCTTTGGGATGCATTGTTCCATAACTAAACCCCCCATAAAATAGTAGCGCCAACCCAATAAGACCTAACCCTATCCTAAGGCTGGCATTCTTTTTATAAAATACTGCAACCAAAAAACATATAACGCCTGCAATGACTGCAATTATTACACTTGTTAGCATCTGTTTTCAAATTAAATCTTACACAGATCTTTGTAAAGGAAATCCTTTACTAATATACGCATTGAGAAGGAATATGGCTATTAAGGATCTGGCATGCACCTTCAAATAATTATTCGCATCCTTCGCAAGTTAGCCAGTTACTAATTTCACTACCTTGTTATCTATGAAATGGCAGTTTGTTTTAGCGTTTCTGATAGTCGCGCCGTTTTGCTTTCTGTATTCCCAGGAAGAAACCCCCATGCCCATTGCACGTGTAGAAGGCATCAGCTTTGACGGCAGGGTCGACGAGCCTGACTGGGATGCCATTCCCCCTTTACCTATGGTGCAATACGAACCTATTGCCGGTGCCCAACCAACCGAAGTCACGGAAATACGACTCGCCTATGACGATACCTTTTTATACGTTTCTATTCGGGCCTTTGACAAAGACTCCAGCGGCATACGCGCTACCTCCCTCTATCGGGACCGCATTGCCGGTTCAGATCATTTGGAGATTCTCCTGGACACCTATAATGACAACCAGAGCGGTTATATCTTTACCACCACCCCGGCAGGGATACGAAACGACCTGGAAATTGCCAATGATGCCCAGGGCCTGGCACTAGGCTCTGGCAGTCTCTTCAACCGGGATTTTAATACGTTCTGGGAAGCGGAAAGTACGTTAACACAAAAAGGATGGTTTGCCGAAATGCGCATCCCCTTTAGCAGCCTGCGCTTTCAGGATGTGGATGGACAAGTGATCATGGGCATCATTGTGCAACGGAAGATCGCCCGAAAAAATGAACGACTCGTATTTCCGGCTGTGCCTCCTATCACCAACTGGGCTTTTTTAAGGCCTTCCCTGGCCAAAAAAATTGTGTTTACAGGCATTCGGGCCACAAAGAAAATCTATGTCTCCCCCTACCTCCTGCTATCTCAAGAACGCATCAATACGTTAGATGAAACAGGTACTGCCTACCAGAAAAATACGGATACTGATTTTAACGTAGGCGGGGAAGTAAAGTATTCCATCAGCAATAACCTGACGGCTGATTTTACCATCAATACAGATTTTGCCCAGGCAGAAGCAGATGACCAGCTGGTAAACCTCTCGCGCTTTTCCCTTTTTTTTCCGGAAAAACGCCAGTTCTTCCAGGAGCGGGCATCCGTCTTTGATTTCCGTAACGGGGGACTGAGCAGGCTTTTCTTTAGCAGGCGAATTGGGCTGACAGAGTCTGGGGAACAGGTGCCTATCTATGGGGGTGTTCGACTTATCGGCCGGATGAATACCTGGGACCTGGGTGTTTTGAATATGCAAACCCAATCCCTGGACAGTATCCCTACTGAAAATTTCGGAGTGCTGCGGGTAAGAAAGCGGGTCTTTAACCAAAACAGTTATATAGGCGGCATGTTTACAAGTCGGTTAGATGGTGATGGAAACAGCAACCTGGCCTATGGCCTGGATGGGATCGTGCAGGTATCAGGAGACGACTTTTTGACTGTACAATGGTCACAGACCTTTGACAACCGGCAAACAGCAGATGAAAGCACAGATTTTAAAAATGGGCGTTTGGCTGTAGAAATGAATCGGCGGCGGCGGCGGGGTTTTGGCTATACATTAGGAACTATCCTTTCAGGACCCAATTATAATCCGGGGGTGGGTTTTGTTGACCGGAGCGATTTTAAATTCGGTACTGCTGCCCTATCCCAGACCTGGCTCAGACAAACAGGCCCTTTTATATGGCATAAAATAGAACCGTTTGGAAATGGGTACTGGAGCAACCGCGGCGGGGACCTCCTTTCTTCTGAATACGGAATGGAGTGGTCTTTTACCAGGCGCAACCAGGACAGAGGCGGACTGCTAATTAAACAAGTCCATGAAAACCTCCAGGACGAATTTCCATTACCAGATGCAGTAGCCATACCCCTGGGCCGCTATGACTTTTTCAGGGCGGAAACTACATATAGAATAGCTGTAGATCGCACCCTTCGTACGGGCGCCACTCTTGAAACCGGCACTTTTTATGACGGTTGGCTGCACAGCCTTAGCCTTAGCCCTTCCTGGTATGTTTCCAAACACCTCCAACTGAACCTGGAATATGTATACAACTACGGTGAGTTCAAGGACAGGGATGAACTGCTGAATTTTCATATTGCCCGGCTGCGTATAGGCACGGCTCTGAACCGCAAATTGTCTACCAATGCGCTCTTGCAATATAGCGGTGCGCAGGACCTTTTTTCGCTTAATGTGCGGTTTAGATATAACTGGCGCGAGGGCCAGGATCTTTGGATCGTCTTTAATTCCGGTTTTAATACAGACAGGCAAGGTTTTAGTCCGGTGCTACCGGCTGTTGAAAATCAGTCGGTTTTATTAAAGTACATCCACACCTTTATTTTTTCACACCCTTTCCTCCTGGCCTTTTCACATATGCGCATAAAAAAAACCATCCGTTAAGATGGTTTTTACCTCTATTTAGAAAATGATTCCTAAGTTAAGCTCACTTTAACTGCACTTAGGCCTTTTTCTCCTTCTTCAACATCAAATGTTACATCATCATTTTCTCTGATATCATCTATGAGGTTTGTTGAATGCACAAATATTTCCTCATTAGTGTCCTTTACTGTTATAAAGCCATATCCTTTGGCGTTATTGAAAAATTTTACTGTTCCTTCTTTCATGATAGTTACTTTACTGTTATTAATAAATTTATTTATGAATTGTTTTATCATTATTACTGTGTTTTAAATTAGAATACACTTTTAGGTGTTTCTAAATGTA
>JAOTYW010000235.1 GCA_029861705.1 Flavobacteriaceae bacterium | reverse complement strand
AAGGAGCCTTTACATAGGGTTGCTGCTTTTCTTCGAGCGTATGTGGCGCGTGATCTGTCGCTACAATATCAAAGCGATCATCCTTTAAAGCTTCCCAAAGTGCCTCTTTATCGGAGGCCAATTTTACAGCTGGATTCCACTTTATTCTGGAGCCCGATCTTGCATAATCCTCATCTGTGAATGTAAGGTGATGGATACATACTTCGGCAGTGATCTTTTTTTCAGATAAAGGGATCTCATTGGTGAAAAGTGCCGTTTCAGCAGCGGTGGACACATGAAAAACATGTAAGCGGGCTCCTGTTCTTTGCGCCAATGCGATCGCTTTAGACGATGAGAGATAGCAGGCCTCGGATGAACGTATCAGAGGATGATATTCCATTGGAATGTCATCCCCATATCGATCCATATATTCAGATAGGTTCTTACGAATTGTGGCTTCATCTTCACAATGCGCTGAAATGACCATATCGGTATTCTTAAAAATTTCTTCTAGTACAAGCTCGTCGTCTACCAGCATATTTCCAGTAGAAGATCCCAAAAATAATTTCACCCCGGAGCATGCCAATTTATCCAAACGCTTTAATTCCTCCAGATTGGTATTCGTGCCTCCAAATAGAAAACTATAATTGGCGAATGCTGTGGCTTTCGCTCTTTGAAATTTAGCCTCAAGTGCCTCAATAGTAGTTGTTTGTGGCTTTGTATTGGGTTGCTCCATGAAGGAAGTAATGCCGCCTGCAAGGGCAGCACGGCTTTCAGTGGCAATAGTCCCTTTATGCGTTAAGCCCGGCTCTCGGAAATGTACCTGGTCATCTATGATCCCAGGAAGCAGATAGCTTCCTTCAATATTGATCACAGCTGCATTTTCATCCGATATGAGCGGATCTATTCGCTCTATATATGTGCCATTGAGCAAGACATCACGTTCTAGGATCTCTTGTTCATTAACTAATTTGGCATCCTTTATCAAGATTTTTGACATCCCTATAAACCCTCTTTTTTGAAAATACTTTTCATCTTCATACTAATTACCCCAAACACAGCTTCCCATACGATGCGTGTACTCATTTTAGATTTTCCTTTTTCCCGATCTGTGAATATGATTGAGATTTCTTCAATATTAAATTTTTTTCGATATGCCCGGAATTTCATTTCTATCTGAAAGGCATAGCCGACGAATTTAATTTTATCCAGATCAATCGCTTCCAATACCCGCCTGTGGAAACAAACAAATCCGGCAGTGGGGTCCTTTATAGGCATGCCAGTGATGATCTTTACATAAAAGGAAGCCCCATAAGAAAGTAAGATCCTGTGCAGAGGCCAGTTTACCACATTTACCCCTTTCTTGTATCTGGACCCTATCACCATGTCTGCTCCATTCGTACATGCCTTATAGAGTCTTAGCAAGTCGGAGGGTGTATGTGAAAAATCGGCATCCATCTCAAAAATATATGAGTAAGATCGTGCCAATGCCCACTTAAATCCATGAATATAAGCAGTGCCTAACCCATGTTTCCCTTTGCGAACTTCCAGGAAGAGCTGTTCGGTATATTGTTGTTGTAAGGATCTAACCTTTTCAGCAGTCCCATCCGGGGAATTATCATCCACGACAAGAATGTGGAACTCTTTTCGCAGAGACAGAACAGCCGCTATAATTGCTTCGATATTCTCGATCTCATTGTAGGTTGGTATGATTACCAGGCTGTCGGTCATTGCTGCTTAAAAAATTTCATCAAAAATACTACATTACCTAGTCAACAGAGTTTAAATTACATTTTTATTATGGCTTCAACCCTTAAGAAATTAGGGGTATTTGTACTTTTGACATACCAAGTAGCAGGAATGATAAATAATTGGCCAAAACAGTTCTTCTATTTTCTGATAGCCCTGTTTCTCATTAATATTTTACAAGCCGCCTTTACCCAGCTCATTTATGATGAGGCTTATTATTGGCATTTTGCCCAGGATATGGCCTGGGGATATTTTGACCATCCCCCAATGGTAGCTGCTTTGATCAAGATCTCATCCCTGGTATTTTCGGGGGAATTAGGCGTTCGGTTTTTGAGTTGTTTACTCTCCATGGGTACGGCTCTTCTTTTGTGGGATACCGTATCCAATCAAAATAAAATACAGTACATCCCGCATTTCTTTCTTCTGATTTTTGCCATGCCCCTACTCAATGCATATGGTTTCTTGACTCTTCCCGATACGCCGCTTTTGTTCTTTACCGCATTCTTTCTGTGGACGTATAAGAAATACGTAAAAGGACCTAGCTTAAAGTGGTCCCTTTTACTGGGGGTCTTGATGGCAGCATTGATGTATAGTAAATATCACGCCTTCCTGGTCATATTCCTTGTATTCCTCTCTAACCTCTCGCTTGTAAAAGACAAATATGCCTGGCTTGCCCTGGGAACAGCTTTGTTATGCTATACACCGCATTTGTATTGGCTTTGGGATAATAATTGGATATCTACTAATTATCATTTATTTGACCGACCTAACCGGGCGTATGAGTTTATGGATTTTACTCTGGGATATCTTCTAAATCTCATCCTGATATTTGGCTTGATATTCCCGGTAGTGTATTACAGTATCTTTAAACAGAAGGCTGATTCAAAATTCAAACGAAGCCTGTTATTTATTGTTTTGGGAATCCTGACTTTTTTCTTTGTCTCAAGTTTTAATCGGAGAGTTCAGACTCAGTGGATCATCATTGTTTGTATTCCGGCAGCCTTGCTCACGTATGATTTTATTCTCAAACATGCGACAGCTAGACAGTGGTTGTATAGGTTAAGCTTGACAAGTGCTGTGATCTTATTTTTCGCGAGAATTGGTTTGATCTACGAACCTTTATTCCCTGTTGCCTATGAAACCCATGGAAATAAGGAATGGGCTCAAACCGTATCAGAAGTAGCCCGGGAGCGACCAGTAGTTTTTATAAATTCCTATCGCAATGCGCCTATGTATGCATTTTATTCCGGGGGGACTTCCTTTTCACTCAACAATTTGTTGTACAGAAAGAACCAATACTCCATAGATGGATCGGAAGAAAACGTAAGGGGAAAAGACGTATTGTTGATTTCTAAGAAAAAGAAAGAAGAAGACTTTGAATTCACCACAGGAAGAGGGGGTCTACAATCCGGGATAATCAAGGAGAACTTTCGTTCTTATCGGAAATTAGAAGGAATCCTGCCTAATCCTGTCCCAAGAGAGGCAGATACTTTAGATCTAAAAGTTATTAATCCCTATCCCTTTTCAGTAAATGTCGATGATCTTTCATTTGGCATGGCCTATTTAAACATATATAAACAAGTCATGGAAACGCATCCCACTAAGGTGATTCTGGATAAGGTACCCTTGCCACATATCATTAAAGCCGGGGATACACTCATGTGCCGTGTTCTTGTGTCTAAACCAAGAAGCAAGGATCACAGTTATGTTCGCATAGGCATTTCAGAAAATACCCTATTTTGGGGACTCAATGGGAAACCAACCCGGATCAAACCATGAACAGTATTTTACGTGAAGTTGCCAATACTGACTGGATCACAATTGTGATCCTTATAAGTATTGTCTTCATCATAGTAGCAAAAAGCATGTTCTATTCCAGATTTCTCAATTTCATGGTGCTGCCTTTCAACAATAAATACCTCTTCATCTACAATAAAAAGGACATTCTATTAAACTGGTTTCATATTTTCATTTCGGCCTTTCAGCTGATGAACCTCACACTATTTATAT
>JAOTYW010000234.1 GCA_029861705.1 Flavobacteriaceae bacterium | reverse complement strand
GTTAAAAGCTATTAATGGAATTCTCGTTCTTCTGGGCACCGGAATTCCGGAATATGAGGATATGCTTAGGGAGATGAGTCGTACACACCCTAACCTGATCTTTATTAACGGCCAGTCTGAAGATGTTATTGATGCCATTTATTTGGAAACAGACCTTTACTTTATGCCGAGTCTCTTTGAACCATGTGGTATTAGTCAAATGCTTGCCATGCGCAATGGACACCCCTGTCTTGTTCACCACACAGGCGGTTTAAAAGATACGGTCTCCCATATGAAAACTGGTTTTAGTTTTGACGGGAACACCTATGATGAAAAGATCCAGAACATGGTTGATTCCTTTGATACCGTCATAGATATCTATCTAAATGATCCTCAAACATGGAAGAAGATCCGTGCCAATGCAAAACGGATGCGCTTCACCTGGAAAAAATCTGTGGATCAATACTACACCGACCTCTATCAACTGTAATCTGGGTTACAATGCCCTAAAAATGGGATAGGACCAATTGTTAACGTCCTATGTTTTTAGTACCTTTACAGGGCCTTTCAAGAATTAGAAAATCACGCAAATGTCCGATAAAGCAATCTTAGAAGTAGGCGGTAAGCGATATGAATTTCCTGTCATCACAGGAACAGAAAATGAAGCCGCAATCGATATCAAAACACTCCGTGCCAGTTCCAAAATCGTAACGATCGATCCGGGGTATAAGAATACAGGCTCCTGTGAGAGTGCCATTACTTTTTTAGATGGAGAGAAAGGAATTCTCCGATACAGAGGATACGGAATAGAAGAATTGGCAGAACATGCCGATTTCCTTGAAGTAGCTTACTTATTGATCTTTGGGGAATTACCCAATGCAGAGCAGTTAGATAAATTCTTAGCTGATATTCGAAAGGAATCTCATGTAGATGAAGAAATGAAGAAGATCATAGATGCGTTTCCACGTACAGCGCATCCCATGGGTGTCCTCTCATCTATGACGTCTGCCCTTATTGCGTTTAATCCCAGCTCTGTAAATGTGTCTTCTGAAGAAGCGATGTATCATGCGATCGTCCGTATCCTGGCCAAATTTCCGGTACTCGTTGCCTGGACCATGAGAAAGATCGAAGGGCTACCACGTGAATACGGAGACAATAGCCTGGGATATGTAGAAAATATCCATAAAATGATGTTCCGCCATCCAAATGAGGAATACAAAAAAGATGAATTGGCCATTGAGGCCCTTGACCAACTTCTCATTTTACATGCAGATCATGAACAGAATTGTTCAACCTCTACCGTACGTATTGTGGGATCGTCGCATGCCGGTTTATTTGCATCGCTGTCTGCAGGAATTTCAGCGCTATGGGGCCCATTACACGGCGGGGCTAATCAGGCTGTTTTGGAGATGTTGGAAGCTATTAATGAAGATGGTGGAGACACGGCAAAATATATGGCCAAGGCTAAAGATAAAAGCGATCCTTTCCGTCTGATGGGATTCGGCCATAGGGTATATAAGAATTTTGACCCACGTGCTAATATTATTAAGAAGGCTGCCGATAATTTATTAGATGACCTGGGAATTGAAGATCCTATTCTGGATATAGCTAAGGGGCTAGAAAAGGAAGCGCTGGAAGATTCATATTTCGTGGATCGGAAACTCTATCCGAATGTCGATTTTTACTCTGGTATAATTTACCGGGCACTGGGCATACCGGTAGAAATGTTCACAGTTATGTTTGCGCTGGGAAGACTTCCCGGATGGATTGCACAATGGCGTGAAATGCGACTGCGTAACGAACCTATTGGCAGGCCAAGACAGATCTACATCGGAGCTAATGAGCGCGCATTCGTTCCTATTAAAAAACGCAACTAATTGCGGTAACACCCTATGCTGCATCTGAATATTGTTGATGAAACCGGGCCTTTAAAAGCAGTTTTATTAGGTCGGGCTGAAAGCAATGGTCCCGTTCCTAAACCGGAGGAAGCCTATGATCCAAAATCATTGGAGCATATTCTTGCAGGCACGTATCCTAAAGAAGAAGACTTAATTGATCAAATGGAGGGTTTTGCTGATGTATTTCTGAAATACGGAGTAGAAGTCTACAGACCTGAGGTAATTCAGGATTGTAACCAGATATTTTCCAGGGATATTGCTTTTGTGATCGACAATAAATTGATAAAGGCGAATATCCTTCCGGATCGCGAAGAAGAATTCGAAGCCATTCTGCATGTATTGGATTATATTCTTCCGGAACACATCTTTTATCCACCTGAAGAAGTACATGTAGAGGGAGGCGATGTAATGCCCTGGCATGACCACATTTTTGTAGGCACCTATACAGGCCATGACTACCCGGATTATATTACGGCGCGTACCAATCAGGCTGGGGTAGATTATATTCGGCAAATGTTTCCCTTTAGAACCGTAAAGTCGTTTGAACTAAAGAAATCTATCATAAATCCACGTGATAATGCGCTTCACCTGGATTGTTGTTTTCAACCTATCGGGATGGATAAAGGGATCATTCACAAAGCTGGATTTTTGGTAGAGCAGGAGTATCAATGGCTTGTAGATTTCTTCGGGAAGGAGAATCTGTTTGAGATCACAAAAGAGGAAATGTTTCAAATGAATTCGAACATTTTTTCCATTTCCCCGGAAGTGATCGTATCGGAACAAAAATTTACCCGGCTAAATACCTGGTTGCGAAAGCATGGATTTACGGTCGAGGAGATCCCCTATGCAGAAGTGGGCAAACTGGGTGGACTTTTGCGTTGTAGTACCTTACCTTTGGTCAGGGAATAAAAAGCAAGAACTAGCATGCAAACTACAAATGCTATATTAATGATCCGGCCGGCAAACTTTCGTAGCAATGAGCAAACGGAAATGAATAATTATTTCCAATCGGATCTTGACTTAGCACCGGAGCAAATAAATGAACTCGCCAGACAAGAATTTGATGTCTTTGTCACCGAACTTCGTAAGGCAGGGGTAAACGTTATTGTCGTTGAAGACGAGAAAGAACCTAATACGCCGGATGCTCTTTTTCCCAACAACTGGGTTTCTTTCCACAATTCTGGAATGGTGGTCTTGTACCCAATGTTTGCTGCCAACAGGAGAATGGAAAGGCGGATGGACGTTTTGGCCAGGTTAGAGGAAGAGGGATTTCGTATTGATGATATAATGGATTATACGCGGGCAGAAGAGGATGATCTCTTCCTGGAAGGTACTGGAAGTATTGTTCTTGATCGGGATCATAAGAAGGCGTATTGCGCCTTGTCTCCAAGAGCAGATGAGGAGCTGTTTATTGAATTCTGTGAAGATTTGGAGTACACACCCGTAATTTTTAGGGCCTATCAATCTGTTAATGGGGAACGACTGGCAATTTATCATACGAATGTTATGATGTGCGTAGCCGATCAATTCGCCATAATATGTTCTGATAGTATTGATGATCCTAAAGAGCGTAAAAATGTGCTGCAACATTTAAGCATGGATGGGAAAGAGATCATACACATTTCGGAAGGTCAGATGTATGCCTTTGCGGGTAACATGCTCCAGGTAGAAACCCAAAAAGGGAAAACGGCACTGGTGATGAGCACTTCGGCATTCGAAAGCCTGGATGCGGATCAAGTTTCCAGGATGGAAGCATACGGACCTATTATTCATAGCCCTTTATCAACTATTGAAACTTGTGGTGGCGGAAGTGCACGTTGCATGATGGCTGAGGTTTTCCTCCCGCATAATTAGGACTACTTCCTGGCCA
>JAOTYW010000051.1 GCA_029861705.1 Flavobacteriaceae bacterium | reverse complement strand
TGGGGAATATGACCACAAGTCTTACACTCTACAATAGGAGAATAGCCTCGCCTGTTCTGGAATAGAATTACTTGTTCTTCATTGGTCAAAGTCTCGTGAATCGCCTCTAATAACGGTAGCGAAAAGTGCCCTTTGATAATCTTCTTTCGATGTTGCTCCCTTAAATCTACAAGATGGACTTCTGGCATTAGGATCTCTTTATAACGATCCGGTATTTGGGCATAGCCATACTTGCCTGAGATATGATTATTAAAGGAAGTGACACTCGGCGTAGCAGATCCCAGTACGATCTGTGATTGCAAGGCTTTTGCCAATACGACGGCTGCATCCCGACCGTGGTATCTGGGCGCAGGATCGAATTGTTTGTATGATGGATCGTGCTCTTCATCTACGATGATCAGTCCCAGTTTTTGGAATGGCAGAAATAAGGAGGATCGGGTACCTAAAATTACACCTGCCTTAGGCGATTCCCGAAGCACATTATTCCAGGTTTCAACTCGTTCATGGACAGAATAACGAGAATGATATACACTTATTGATTCTCCAAAATGCTTTTGCAATCGGGTGATCAATTGGGCAGTAAGGGCGATCTCCGGCACCATATAAAGCACCTGTTCTCCCCGCTCCAGGGCTTCCTGAGCTAATTTCACATAGATCTCCGTCTTCCCGGATGCTGTGACCCCGTGTAATAATACAACTTGTCCCTCTTTGAGTTGCTTCTCGGTCGCTCCCAACGCCTCTGATTGTTGGGGATTCAAGTCGATCTCAGAGGCCAATTCTGCATGCAGCTCGGTATTCAGCCGGTCTTCCCTCACCTTCTTCTCTTCCATTATCCCTTTATCAACTAATGCGTTGCGGACCGCTGCCGAAATGCCACTAGACTTCAGAAGCTCAGTGGAAGAAAGCCATTCATTAGGCCCATCAGCCAGTTGAAAATAATGCATTAACAAGGCCTTTTGTTTCTCAGCTCTTGATAATTGTTCCAGGACGGAAGCCAAGCCATCATCTTTCTGATAATCAGGGATTACCCTTATGTATTTTATCCATTTAGGTCGATAACGCTCCTGTATCTTTTCCTGCATCTGGATCAGTCCTTCACTCATCATGGTTTGAAGCACAGGCAACACAGTTTTACGCTCCAAAATGCGCTGAATATCCGCAACTTTTAAAGCATTATTATTCTGTAGCGCTTCAAAGATCAGGAATTCATTATCTGTTAAAGCCTGCTCATCAACTATTTCCTTCACAGCCGGAAGTATTACAGTCTCGCTTTGCAACATAAAAGCACCCGGTAAGGCCGTACGCATTACATCGCCGAGCGTGCACATATAATAAGAAGCGATCCATTGCCAAAATGTGAGATGCTTTTCATTGGCGAGAGGCTCCTCGTCAAGCACTTGATCAATAGGTCGTGCTTCATAGCCCTGAGGGGCCTCCTCATGAAGGGAATGAACCAGGGCTGTGTATAATTTTGATCTTTTGAAGGGTACTGCAATACGCATGCCGGGACGCAGGATACCTGCCTGTTCCCTACTGACGGAATAGGTATAAAGCCTGTCTAGGGCAAGAGGAAGAATGACATCAACATAGGGCATAGGATGTTCCTATTCTTTTATTTTTCTACGTAGCGAATTTAAGGTTGCATTCAATTCAAATCCCAGCAACAGAATATTGGCATTTATCCAGATATAAACCATAAGGATCAGCAAGCCACCCAGGGCACCATACAATTCATTATAGCGGGCAAACTTCTCAACATAAATACCGAAGAGATAAGAAGTAAGCAGAAATAATAAGGTTGTGATCAAAGCCCCATAAGAAAAGAATTTGGTTTCTTTCCCTTCCATGGTTCCAAAATAGTATAAGGTAGCTGTAGTCAAATAAGAAGTGAGAATAAAAAAGAGCACTTTCCCTGTCCTGGCCAGGATTATATCTGTTTTGGAGAGATCATATCCCTGGGTTTTTGCCGCCCACTCACCCAGGTATTCCAAAATGTAAAATTCAAAATACACATAGGCAATCGCCCCAATGATCAAAAGCACTGAAAGAATTAGACCTACCATTAAGGCATAAGCATATTGTTTGAAAAAATTACGGGTAAGTTCAATATGGTATGAATTTTCAAATCCCTCAAAAATGGCATTCACACCATTAGTCATCAGAAAGATGGAAATAACAAATGTGGAGGACAACAAGCCACCTCTTTTCTGATCTTTTATTTGCTGGTATATCTCTCCGAAATATTCCCCGGTAGCATCCGGTAGGAAAGATTCCAGGAATAATAGGAACTGTGCGTCAAAATTTTCATTTCCCACGCTCACATAAGGAATCAAAAATGGTATCAAGGTGATAAGGAATATAAGCAAAGGAAAAAGTGCCAGGAATAGGCTAAAAGCAATTGAACTTGCCCGGCTACCTAAAGTACCTTTTACGATACCTTTCACGTACATTTTCATCAAATCGTACATAGAAAGGCCTTCAAAAGCTTTGAGCTTGATCTTTTTAAGGAGTCCAAACACCTGGCGTACGACGGGCAGCTTATTCAATTTGGCTTCAATCATATTTAAAACGCCTTTAGGCTAAGGTCTTTATTCTTAACAGAGTGGGTCAATGCACCGCTGGAAATAAAATTAACGCCACATTCTGCATACATACGCAGCGTTTTTTCGTTGATCCCACCTGACGACTCGGTGAGGCATTTGTCTCCAATAAGGGCTACAGCAGTACGTGTATCCGCATAACTGAAATTATCGAGTAATATCCGGTAAATCCCTTCTTCTTCTAGTATTTGGGCAACTTCATCCAGATTCCGCGCTTCCACAATGATCTTCAGATCCCGATTTTCCTCCTTTAAATAGGCATGTGTTTTTTGTATTGCTTTCGCAATACCCCCGGCAAAATCTATATGATTATCCTTTAGCATGATCATGTCGTAAAGGGCAAACCTGTGATTTGTTCCTCCCCCGATCTTGACCGCCCATTTTTCCAAAGCGCGAATGCCAGGAGTTGTTTTTCTGGTATCCAAAATTTGCGCACCGGTTCCTGCCAATAGTTCAACGTACTCGTGCGTCTTAGTGGCTATAGCACTCATACGTTGCATTGCATTTAATACCAGGCGTTCTGCTTTCAGGATACTTTGCGATCGACCAAAAACCCTGAACACAATATCTCCGTATTTCACCTGAGAGCCATCTGGCACCAGTACTTCAATTTTCATTTCGGGATCTACATAATCAAAAACCCTTTTAGCGAAATCTACCCCTGCTATAATCCCTTCATCTTTGGCCAGGAGGTGCGCCTTGCCTTCGGCTGAAGCAGGTATACAGGCGAGGGAACTGTGATCCCCATCGCCCACATCTTCACGTATCGCATTTAATATAATTATATCAAGTTCTTCTTCAAATTTTTCTACTGAGATCATGCTATTAATTGTACTGTGCTAAAGTACTAAAATTAGGGTCGATTTAATGGCCGGACATTATTACATACCTTTAATGCATGAAGCTAAGATTAGTTGTTCTTGGGAAAACTAACAAGAAGGAATTACAAGATCTAATTGCCGATTATGAGGGCAGAATACGTCATTATATCCCTTTTGAAACAGTTGTTATTCCAGACATAAAAAAATCCCGGAATAGTTCTCCTGAAGAAGTCAGAAATCTGGAAGGAAAAGCCATTCTGGACGGAGTCAAATCCTCTGATATAGTTTTTCTATTCGATGAAAAAGGAAAAACTTACTCGTCACGCGGATTTGCCGGACTACTACAAAAACAAATGAATGCCGGGCATAAACAATTGGTGCTTGTCGTTGGGGGGGCTTACGGATTTAGCAAGGAAGTTTATGACAGAGCCCAGGGAAAGATATCCCTGTCTGAGATGACATTTTCTCATCAGATGGTGCGCTTGTTTATTGTGGAGCAAGTATACCGGGCTTGTACGATTCTTAAAGGAGAACCCTATCACCACGATTAAACCGACTTAATAAAGTACTCTGAACTTGATTGTGTGTTCAATATTTTTAAGTGCCTGGATCACATCTTTATTATACTCCTTATCGAGATCTGTGATCACATAGCCCACCTCACTGTCTGTGGACAGGTATTGCCCTGTGATGTTCATATCAAATGACGCCAATACCTCATTGATCTTGGCCATAATACCGGGTACATTGTCGTGAATATGAAGAAATCTATGCGCATTAACTTGCTTAGGCAATCTGATATTTGGGAAATTAACAGCGTCAACAGTGTTTCCCGAATTGATGTAGTCCATGATCTTATTAGGTACAAAATCTGCAATATTTCGTTGAGCCTCCTCTGTACTGCCGCCTATATGCGGCGTAAGAATAACATTATCTAAACCGCTTAGGTTTGATTCAAAAGGTCCATTTGATCGAGGTTCTTTCGGAAAAACGTCTATTGATGCCCCGCCCAATTTACCACGCTTCAAACCGCTTTCTAAAGCTTTCAGGTCTACGACAAAGCCACGTGATAGGTTTATCAGATAGGCGCCATCGCGCATTTGATTTATCTCTCTTTCGCCAATAAAACTTGCATTGGATCGGTTGTCGTCAATATGAACGGATACTACATCTGATACATTGAGCAGATCTTCCAGGGTACTGCACCTGATCGCATTGCCTAAGGCGAGACGGTCTTCCAGATCGTAGTAGTAGACTCTCATTCCCAAACTTTCGGCCAGGATTGATAGTTGTTTCCCAATATTTCCATAGCCGATTATACCCAGGTTTTTTCCTCTAACTTCTCTGGAATTACGAGTTGTCTTATTCCAGATGCCCTGATGCATTTCAACACTTCTAGGAAATACATTACGCATCAGCATTATGATCTCTCCAATGGCTAATTCAACAACGGAGCGGGTATTACTGTAAGGGGCATTGAAGACCACTACTCCTTTTTGTCGGCATTGGTCCAGATCAATCTGTTTAGTGCCAATGCAGAAAGCGCCGATCACCAGCAATTTATTAGCGGCTTCAAGGACCTTCTCTGTTACCTGGGTTTTTGATCGGATACCCAGGACATGGACCCCTTTTATCTTTTTGATCAATTCCTCTTCCGGCATGCTGGTGCTAATTAATTCAACAGCAAATCCGTCTTCCGACAAGTTGTCAAAAGCCGCCGGATGCACATTTTCTAATAGCAGGATCTTGATACGGTTCTTCGGATAGGACAGATTGCGAGGCAGATCGTTCACAAACAAAAATTCATCCAGATTAGGTGTGACATGATCTGCATTATCTGTTGTTTTATCCCGATGTACATTTTCCGTATATGCGAAAAATTTATGGGCTATCCCCGCTTCCCGCATCACGTAATCACTATAGCCGTCTCCAATCACCTGGACTTCTCCTTCCAGATCTAAACGCCTGAGACATTCGATCTTACCATTATGGCTTGCCAATGGGTTCTCTTCGTCAAAACCTACAATATTTCCTTCCTTATCAAATTTGAAGGTATTTGCGTAGACCCTGTCAGAAGGGATGTGATATTCCGCAACTATAGGATCAATAAACTCTTTAAAACCACATGAGATCACATAAATATCATCTGTGAATTTTTCAAAAAACTCTCTGTTTGTGGCAATAGATTTAGAGATTTTCTGTCGTAGATCTTCAACCAACGCCGGTAAGTCGTCCTTATGCGCATTTAATAGTTTGATCCTTCTTTCGAGCGATTCTGTAAATGAGATTTCCCCATCTATTCCCAGATTGGTGATTTGCTGGATCTCTTTCAGGATATCACCTTTGCGTCTATCGCCTTCCAGGGTAAGTTCAGCAAGCACATCCAGGGCTTCTACCCGGGTCAAGGTGCTGTCAAAATCAAATACATATTTACGTCCCACGTCTAAGGAATAAAATTTCAGCTCGTAAAATTAGGAATAATCTCATCGAACCGCATAACTGCCAACAGGAATTGCCATTCTTGTTATTAACAACTCAATCTTTTAAGGATTTGTGATTACAGCCGGCTATTATTATCAACCTTATTGCTCAACGGAAGTACATATAGGTCAATCCGGCCAGGATAGCTATACCAAAGCTTAGTAAAGTACCGATCAAAATATACTCTGTTAGCTTCCGGTTATTGCTTTCTTTCAAATCGTTGAATCTAAAAACCGACTTCGCCGTAATCAGTAATCCAATACCTTCCCAACGCCCCAGCAGAATAAAGATCAGCACAAAAATACGCTCCAGCATACCAATATATTTGCCTGCATTAGGGAGGGATTTATGATCAAATTCAATTTGATGCGCCAGCGGATCCAATAGCTTGTTCATGATCAGGGCTGCCGGGTAGGTCACAAAAACGATTGTTGTGATTAAGGTCCAATCCAGTTGGTCCACTAGTTTGAACACATGTTCAGGTAATTCCGTCCAATAGGCAATGGCATATAGAGCCAATATATGCGCAAGTTGATCCATGAAGAAAGGAAGCGTCTTTCTCTTAAACAAGGGTTGCAGATATACTTTAGCCAGATCAATCAAATAATGACTCCCTACTACCCAGGCAATTAGCTTCCAAAGGGACAAGTCCCATAGTAATAATGCCGTCAGGAGCAGGTGTACAGCAATATGTAGATACAAGTACCTTGAGCCAATCTTATGGGCTTCCTTGTGCAGCACCCAACGTAGCGGTTGAAACACAAAATCTCCCAGGAGATGGGCTAAAAGTAATTTGGTAAAGGTGATCATCCGATCAAATTAAGAATTTGTTTTTCATAATGAGACAGCATGGCCTTGACCAACTTCCAGCGGGCTCTTTTCCTTCGCTGGCTGATCGCAGATTGTTTAATGTTCAATTGACGGGCAAATGCCATCTGTGATCTGTTGGGATATGCCAGAGATAAGGCAGTGATCTCTGCCGATACAGGGCTCCAGTGATCCATAAAATCGAGGCCCAGTGCCAGGATCAGGTTCCACGCTTCGTCGAATTTGGCTTTGCCGGTAGACAGCATAAGATTTGATTTCTTCTTCTTTAAGAGGCCAAAAGTGCGACCTGAACGCTGATAAGCTGTCCCGTTCGATTCACTTATTCGTTCTGCTTTATGACTCTCTTCACCTATGCCTATCCCAATACGCACATCCAATTTTGGATTTGATCGTATAATGGCTTTGCATTGGATGGCAACTTTTAGTGCTTCTGTGGGATGCACTTTTAATTGAAATTCATCACCGCGGTATATCTCCCACGTCTCCGGGGTTGATCCTATTTCATTAAAAAAAGTTTTTAATGGATCCATCCACGAACTATCGGGTTGAGCGGCAGAATTACTAATATCCCCTGTTAGTATTGCAATCATAACTATTAGTTAAAACGCTAATATATTAAAATATTATCTTATTGGCTAATAATTTAAAAAGTAAGTCTTTCGCCTTATACTCAGAACCAACGCCTTACTTCTTTGCAATATCGGGCATAGGGTTCTCCGAAAGAGGACAGCAATGCCTCTTCTTCGGGTTTGATCTGAAAAGTATTCATATAGGATACAAATCCGGCTGCAAGCAAGGTATTAAAGGCATTTCCCAAAAAAAGTCCCCAGGCAAGAAGAAACAGTAATAAGGCCAAATACATCGGATTCCTGCTAAACTTATAAACGCCACTTGTGACTAAGGAACTTGCCTTTTCAGGCGCTCTGGGGTCAATACTTGTTTTTTTACGAAAAAAGAGGATCATTGCCCATACAGCAGTAAGCATACCTACCCAAGCAAGAATTCTGATCAGCATTTTTCGCCCGTAAAAATCAAACTCACCAAAGGGGAGAAATCGATCCAATCCATACATCAGCAAAACAAAAATTAAAAAAATAACCGCAGGCGGAAGTTTGAGTCGCATCCTAATTTATATCGTTCCCAAATTTACTACATTCGACCACCAAAACGCAGGAGTGGAACTTGTATTTGCAACGCATAATAAGCATAAAGTACGCGAGGTTGAAGCCATGCTTCCTGAGGGCTATACTCTCAAAAGCCTGGATGATGTTGGTTTTCATAAGGACATCCCGGAGACCGCAGATACCTTAGAAGGCAATGCCCTGCTAAAGGCCCAAGCTGTATTTGACGCCACTCAACTGCCCTCTTTTGCTGATGATACCGGACTCTTTATTCCTGCTCTGAATGGGGCACCAGGTGTCCTTAGCGCCCGATTTGCCGGTTCTCCTCCTGATGCCGGAGCAAATATGCAGAAAGTACTTACCGAACTCTCAGCTTCCGCGAAAAGAGATGCTTACTTCCTCACCGTGATAGCTTTGGTAAACAATGAAGACATCTACTATTTCCACGGGAAAATAGCCGGCGAGATCCTGCAGGAACCCAGAGGAACAGGCGGATTTGGCTATGATCCTATTTTTGTCCCTAAAGGTTATGATCTCAGCTTTGCAGAATTAGCTGCCGAAATAAAAAATGAAATAAGTCACCGCGCCCTTGCTTTTAATTCGCTTATCGACTTCCTTTCAAGGACATAGAACACATAGATATTTAGGGATTTGAGTGACAGGCAGATAAATTCACCGTATCTTTGCCGCTCATTTATGCCGATAGGCATAGACAATCCATTTACATGACAACTTTTAAGGCATTAGGGCTCGACGAGTCATTTATTAATGCCACCCTTGATCTGGGTTTTGAAACGCCCACTGAAATCCAGGAAAAAACTATTCCAGTGCTGTTATCCGGGGAGACGGATTTGATCGCCCTGGCACAAACCGGTACTGGGAAAACAGCTGCTTTCGGACTTCCGCTGCTCCAGTCTATTTCCATCGAGAATCGGACAACACAAGCAGTTATCCTTTCCCCGACTCGGGAACTATGTATGCAGATCACCACGGAGATGAAGCAGTATGGCAAATACCTTAAAGGTCTTAATGCAGTTGCCATTTATGGAGGTGCCAGCATTAATGAACAAGCAAAACAACTTAAAAAAGGAGCACAAATTATTATTGCTACACCCGGCCGACTAAAAGATCTCATGTCACGGGGCTTAATAAATCTTGGCAAGATCTCATACTGCATATTGGACGAAGCTGATGAGATGCTCAACATGGGCTTTTATCCAGAGATCAAAGAAATTCTCTCCAAAAGTCCGGACGATAAATCCACCTGGTTATTTTCGGCTACTATGCCGAAAGAGGTATCGCGCATCGCCATGAAGTTCATGCATAATCCCTATGAAATATCAGTTGGCGAAAAGAATACATCCACAGATTCGGTCAGACACGAATATTATACTATAGGCGGACGGGACCGCTATCCTGCCTTAAAACGTCTGGTAGATGCCAATCCAGGCATCTTTTCAGTCATTTTCTGCCGAACGAAGCGGGATACACAGCGGATCGCAGAAAAATTGATCGAAGATGGTTACAATGCCGGTGCCTTACACGGCGATCTGAGTCAGAATCAGCGAGACGTGGTAATGAACTCCTTTCGTAAAAAGCAATTGCAATTATTAGTGGCCACAGATGTTGCGGCCAGAGGGATAGATGTGAATGACATTACGCATGTGATCAATTATCAATTACCGGATGAAATTGAAACATACCTCCATAGAAGTGGTCGTACAGGTAGAGCTGGAAGATCGGGAATATCGATGGTAATTGCAACACGCAGCGAGCTGAGAAAGATCCATTCTATTGAAAAGAAGATCAAGCAGGAGTTCGTGAGCAAGAAGATCCCAATTGGTCTTGAAATATGTGAAATTCAATTGTATCACCTGGCGAACAAAGTAAAAGAAACAGCAATTGATTCTGATATTGCCGGATATCTTCCCGCTATTAATGATGTCCTGGAAGGCATTACCCGGGAGGAGTTGATCAATAAAATGATGTCTGTCGAGTTCCGACGCTTCCACGAATATTACAGCAAATCCAAAGATCTGAATTCCCCTTCAGCTAATGGAGAATCCAGACAAGCCAAGAGTCGGTCTAAATCCTATAGTTCAGATTCGACGCGCTATTTTATTACCCTTGGAGAGCGTGATGGTTTTGATTGGAAATCCTTAAAAGATTTTATCACGAGCAACTTAAAAGTAGATCGCGATGAGATTTTCAGATTAGATGTAAAAGAGAGCTTTTCCTTTTTTAACACCTCTCCCGATTTACAGGAATTTGTCTTGTCGACACTTTCGGCAAGCGACTTCAAAGGAAGATCAGTAAGTATTGAGATCTCCAGGAACCCCGAGATCGCGCCTGGGGGAGGAAGAGGTAGGAATAAGAGCAGAGGCAAATCTTCTAAGTACAAAAAACGCGATAATTTTTACGGAGGTAAAAAGAAGCAAGGTAGAGCTTCGGGAAATCGCCGTAAGAAAAGATAAGTGACCATTTTACGTTAATAGTTTATTAAAAGTGTCCTTGCCATAAAATTTTTGTTTTATTTGACTTTTGATATTCAGACTACATTGAAGAAAATTCTAATCATATTAGCATTTCTAATTGGGCTGGTCACTTACGGCCAGGACATACCTGCAACCGAAGTGGCACAGGAATTCAAGGCTACTGTGATCAATGCACAAACACAACGCCCATTAGAAAGCGTTCATGTGATCAACCTAAATAAAGTAATTGGGACGATAACCAATGCCAAGGGAGTTTTTACTGTTACCGCCAGTGTTAATGACACCTTGTTTTTCTCCTATCTGGGTTTTAAATCCCAAAAGATCCGGATTACCAATGACATGTTTAAATTCCAGGATACCAAAGTTGCATTGACCGAATTGGCCTATGCACTGGAAGAAGTCATCCTGCAACCCTACCAGCTCACCGGCTACCTGGATATCGATGTTAGGAATTTGCCCATAAATACGGCTTACCAGTACAGTATCTCAGGTCTGCCCCGGAGTTATGAAGCCGGGTCGAAAAATCCGAGTGCCGTTACCAAGGTTTTGGGGGCAATCTTAAATCCCGTAGACCTGCTGCGAAATCTTTTTGGCAGGAAACCACGGCAAATGCGCAAGTTGCGAATGATCAAGGAGGATGATGAGATCCGGGATCTCCTGGCATCAAAATTTGACCGGGAAACACTTACTGAGCTCCTTCAACTTGAAAAGGTAGATATTGATGATATCCTATCTAATTGCAGTTATTCCAAATCCTTTATCAAAACAGCCAATGACCTGCAGATCCTCGATGCCATCAGCAGCTGTTATGAAGAATACCGTGTCCTGAACCGGCGTTCTGATTGATATTTGTTTGTTTATCAACTACTTAAATCGGTTTTTTACGAGGCAGGATTTTAGCTGTTGGGCATGGGAAAGAAAATTTTAATTTTTGGCTCGCAATGTTTAGCTTTAGCCAAAATCTATACCCATGAAAATTTGGCTATTCCTCGGCCTCATCCTACTTATTATCGGGTCCTGTAAAGAGAAGGTAAATACGGTGGTAGCCGATGCCAGCTCCGTAATTGATAGTACTTCAATGAAAAAAACTCCCTTTCTATGGGAAGGTGCAAATGTCTATTTTCTTCTCACAGATCGGTTTAATAATGGCAATCCTGAAAATGATGTAAACTTCGATCGTACGAATCCATCAGCCGTGCTCAGAGGATTTTTAGGAGGTGATATCCAGGGGATTACTCAAAAAATAAATGAAGGTTATTTTACAGATTTAGGCGTTAACGCTATATGGTTCACTCCGGTCGTAGAACAGGTTCATGGGGATGTGGATGAAGGAACTGGGAACACCTATGGCTATCATGGCTACTGGACAAAAGATTGGACAGCCTTGGATCCGAACTTTGGGACAAAAGAAGACCTGGAAGCACTGGTAAAAGCTGCTCATGGCAGAAATATTCGGGTATTATTGGATGCCGTGGTCAATCATACAGGGCCAGTAACAGAGAAAGATCCTGTATGGCCGCAGGAATGGGTACGGACATCTCCTACTTGTGAATTCACCACCTATGAAAATACAACCTCCTGTACCCTGGTAGAAAATCTCCCGGACATTTATACTGAATCTGACGAAGCCGTAGAACTTCCTGACGCCTTGCTGGCCAAATGGAAAGAGGAAGGCAGACTGAGTAATGAACTGGATGAATTACAGGTTTTTTTTGACAGGACAGGCTATCCCAGGGCTCCTAGATTTTATATTATAAAATGGCTTACAGATTATGTAAAAGATCTGGGTATTGACGGTTTTAGGGTAGATACGGTAAAACATGCAGATGAGCACACCTGGGCCGAATTATACAAAGAAGCCTCCCTGGCTTTTGACTCATGGAAGCAAAAACACCCGAATGAGATTTTGGATGACACCCCTTTCTATATGGTTGGAGAGGTTTACAATTACTCAATATCCGGAGGCCGTGATTTTGATTTCGGAGACAAGAAAGTAGATTTCTTTGACTATGGATTTCAGAGTCTGATCAACTTTGACCTTAAAACAGATGCCAGGAAAAATTACGAAACAATTTTCAGGAAGTACAACACCTTGCTCAACACAAAATTAAAAGGAAAAGGTGTGATGAACTACTTAACTTCCCACGATGATGGTTCACCATATGATCCGAAGCGGGAGAATACGTACCAGGCAGCCAATGTGCTGCTTTTAACTCAAGGGACGTCTCAGATATACTATGGAGATGAAACCGCCCGTGATCTGATCATTGAAGGCACGGAGGGTGATGCCACCTTACGTTCTTTCATGAATTGGGGAGCTCTGGACAGCCTGGCTGAGACTAAAGCACTTCACGAACACTATCAGAAACTAGGTCGATTCAGACGAGACCACCCGGCGGTAGGTGCCGGAAAACACAAGCGCTTGGCCAAAAAGCCCTACGTTTTTAGTCGCACCTATATCGCGGATGAGTTCAGGGATAAAGTCGTTATCGGACTAGACTTGCCAAAAGGTAAAAAATCGCTTTGGGTACAAGGATTTTTTGGCGATGGCACTACTTTACACGACGCCTATTCGGAAACTACAGTAATAGTTGATAAAGGCAAGGTTATCCTGGATAATGACTTTGACATTGCTCTTCTTGAATTAGCACAATAGCTTTTTGACTATTGATTTGAATGCAAGGCTATCCTATTGCCTTCACTATCCTTAAATAAAGCCATAAATCCATGGCCTCCACCGATCTCGGTTTTCTCCTGAAGGATAGCTCCTCCTGCAGCTTCCACACGTGACAACTCCTCGGTTACATCAGCACAGGAAAAATACAATACAGGGCCATGTGAGAGACTGGGATTATACTCTTCATGCTTTACGAGAGAACCTGAGGATCCAGGTTTATTTTCTCCCATAGGAAACCACCCCATGATCAGCCCCCCCATATCATGAACACTGATTGCAATATTGAAAACACTTTCATAAAATGCTTTTGCCCGGTCCATATCCGTAACCGGAATCTCGATCCAACCTATTAAATTTCTGTCCATAATATCTAATTTTCAAGTATTTCCTTTAATGAAGCAAGGCCTTCTTCAAAATCTTTGCCTACAGCCTTATCCATATTCATAAAAAGCATCATAATACTCATTGGAAATTTATTCTTTCCACTGAATCCCCAGGTGAAATTTGTACCCCTCGAATCATTGTCAGATAATTTCATATAGGCATCAGATTCAGATTTCCAGGGCTTAAAGAAGCGCAGTCTGGATTCTATGCGTTCATTATCCACAATGCGAGTGATCTCCTGTTCGCCTTCCCCAACTTCCTTATTTCCCTGCCACTTGCTAATAGCACCAACCTGGCAATCAGTACCCTCAAATTGCTTCTTCATATTGGGGTCTCTCTTCCCCCAGGGACTCCATTCATCTTGTTTTTGTAATGATCTCACGTAGTTAAATACCTCACTTCTGGGTCTGTCAATATCTATTGATCTTGAAACATCGTACGATTTTGGTGCTATCAAGCCTAGTACAGCGATAACACCACAATT
>JAOTYW010000050.1 GCA_029861705.1 Flavobacteriaceae bacterium | reverse complement strand
GATCTTCATAATTGAAATAGATTCGTTGTTTCGTCAGAGAAGCCACTTCTACATAGCCTAAAACCAATTCATCCGGATCTCCATCTCGCGATACATTGGCCCGAAGTGACCCAGGTTGTACCTGGGAGAATAAATTTCCGCTACGGGAAAATGAGCTTAAAGCTTCATAATAAGAGTAGGCATCCGGATCTTCTACAAGCTGACTCACTTCAATACTATACCTGTGCGCTATGATAAAATCATCGCGATTAATGAAATGCACCGGAAAGCGCGTGATGGTATTATCGGAGCGTTCTGCAGTATTGTTCAATATAATGGTGTTTGAAGCCACCGTATTGTAACATACCTGATTCTGGATCTCCCTTAGCACGATCTCAAGATCATAGGTGGGTTCAGGAAGCGCACAGGGATCATAATTTGTGAGTTGGAATTCTTCATCATCCCAAAAAGGTGCTATAATCTTATACGTTTCTTCAAAGGTATAGCGGAAGTTTTCCGGCTCTCCCCCCGTAGCCCTACCATCAACATAGATCATGACTCCCTCAATGCCAAACTCATTGGTCATTCGTTCTGCATATACATCTGTGATCTCTGCACTTCCGTTCAATATCATAGGTTCGGATTGGTATGAAGCTCCGTCATTCGTTTGGATCAATACTTTATAGTCACTTCCTGAGGCTACGGCAAAAGGGACTCTAGATACATAAATACCGTCCGATTCTTCCTGGAAATCAATATCTGTTACTCCATTCACCCTGACAGTTACCTGTGCAAATCGTTCTACATTGACTGATTCCCTTGGTTCTAAACCCAAAGGGATATATGGGTTGTAAATGGTGTCTGTCTCCAGGTCTGTTCGTATGTCACTCCGACTCAAATAAATCGTTTGCTTTTTCAATTCGTCTGTTAGTGTCGCTTCCACGACCAGGTTTGGTTCAAAATTCTGCTCTCCAAATGTTCCCAGGTCAATTTCTTCCAGACAGGAAACTCCTATGAGGGCGATGATCACTACAAACATATATGTCGAATACCTCTGTTCCATCAGAATTTGAAATTATAGGTTATTGAAGGGACGGGTATAGAGAAAATGGAGCTTTGTAAAGCTTTTACCTCGCCATTGTCTGTAACAAAAAAGACGGAATACGGATTATTTCTTCCGAGCACATTATAGACGGATATGGTCCAGAAACTATGCGCGAGTTTATTCTTTCGATGGTTACCTTCAATATTCACACCCAGGTCTAATCTGTAATAATCCGGGATCCTGAACTCATTTCTATCGCTAAAAACAACAAAATCCGAATTGTTAAAGCGAAAAGTACCTACCGGATATGTAACCGGCCTTCCTGTTTGATAGACAAAATTCGCGGAAACGCTATAACGCCGGGTAAACTTGTAATTTAATATAAGGCTTACGTCATGCGGTTTATCAAAATTTGATGGGAAGAATTCCCCGTTGTTAACGCGCTCTTCGGCAAACTCACTGTCAAATTTATAGAAGGATCGGGAATAGGTATAGGCCAGCCAGCCATTGAGGTCGCCTATATTCTTTTTGAACAAGAATTCTACGCCATATGCCTTTCCTTCACCTTGTAAAACTTCTGTCTCTACAAATTCATTAAGCAGCAGATCTGCTCCTGTTTTAAAGTCCAACACGTCCTCCAAGCGCTTGTAATAACCTTCCAGGCTAATCTCGATCGCATTGTTATTCAGGTTCTTGTAAAAACCCAGCGATGCCTGATAGCCTCTTTGAGGCTTAATGTTCAGGTCGGAGAGTTTCCAGGTATCGATAGGGGAAGCCGTCGTGTTATTGGTCAGCGTATGAATAAACTGATAGGATGAATTAACACTTGCCTTTACAGAAATATCATCATCAATTAAGTATCGTGCTGAAAAACGTGCCTCAGGACCGCCATAGGTTTCAATGAACTCGCCCGAATCGTAGGTTGTCTCTCCTATTGCGGTCGACTCATTTTTTGGAAGACCGTTAGCATATAAACGTTGTGTATTAGGTCCCATGGCCCCAAAGAGAGTATAGCGCGCCCCAATATCCAAAAGCCATTTATCTGAAATTTCAAAGAGGTCGCCCAGAAACAAGGCCGCTTCCAGAGCCTGTTCTTTTTCTATTTCAAATAGGGCAATATTAGATTGTGTGTTCAGGGGTTCAATACTCCCGGGATTCACCCCATAATATTTGGCAGTAATTCCATAAGATAGGCTGTGTTTCGGATTTACTGCAGTTTGTAGTTTATACTTCAGCTGGGCTTCATTTATCCCATAATCCAGGGCGAAATCGCCATTGGATTCATTGTCGAAATCTATCCCAAAGCGGTAATCACTATAACCCAGGAATAAGGCGGCATTTGTTTTTTTACTTATCACCTGATCCCAGCGAAAGGATACGAGTGCATTGCTATAATTGTAGAGAGAATCTGAAGTAATGCTAAATTTATCGCTGCTGTAATAGACCGTACTGCGTATTTCATTGGACTCATTTATTCGGTGATGATACTTGACGATTCCATCAAAGAAAGAGGCTTCACTATTGTTCAGGGATTCTTCATCCAGCGACCTCAGGATCCAATCAGCATAGGCTCCACGGCCACCAATGATCAACGAAGCTGTGTCTTTTTTAACCGGTAATTCTACTGCCAAATTTGCGGTCACCGGTCCAATAGAACCTTCAGCCTTGATTTCATCTGTTGAACCATTTTTAGAACGTATGTCCAGCACCGATGAGAGTCGGCCTCCAAATTCTACGGGTATGCTGCCTTTATAAATATTAACCCCTTGCGTAGTAAAAGGGTTCAAGGCCTGAAAAATGCCAAAGAAATGTGTTGGATTATAGATCACGGCGTCATCCAACAAGACAAGGTTTTGATCTGTCTTCCCTCCCCTAACATTTAGTCCGGTTGCCCCTTCTCCTGCCGAAGAAATTCCGGGCAGTGCTTTAGCCACTTGTAAGATGTCCCTTTCCCCCAGGACGATGGGAATATTCTTAGACTCTTCAGATACGATCTGTTGGCCCCCTGTTACCGCTGCCTCAACATTCTTTTCGGCATCTGCTTGAACTACCACTTCTTCCAACTGTTGTATATCCTCTTCCATGGCGAGATCGAGCGTGCCGTCATTGTACATGAATACCTCACGTTCCATTTTCCTGATCCCCATAGCAGAGGCAATAATTTTATTGTATCCTGCAGCCAGGTCCATCCTGTATAGCCCCTCAGCATCCGTTACAGCCAATAGAATGCCCTTAGGGCTTCGTAGCGCGAGATCCGGAATGGCCTCCCCGTTCTTGCCGTTATATACACGACCTGTTAATGAAAATTCAGTACGACCATCACTTGCATCTGCTTTCCCGATCCGTTCAATAGGATATTCTCTGGAGGAGATCCGCATTTCATCTGAATAAAATATAGGTGCACTTCTGCTAACCCTGGTTGCAGGCGCCTGAGCAACTAAGCTATCCCCTTGTCTTCCGAAAAAATTCTCAGGGAGCTCATCGTAGATCACAGAATTACGCAGGATAAATACGCGCTTTTCATCTTCAAGAATATAATAGGTCAGGGTTGTGCTGCTGAGAAGCGCGTTTAATTTGGTTTCTAAGGATCCCAATTCTGGCATAATATTTCCCTCTTCATCCGTCAGCCATTCACTCAGATACATGAATTGGTAGCCTGATTCATCTTCTAGCTGATGTAGTGCAACTTCGATTGCTTGCTGTGTCGGTGTGGATGGATCAACCTGGGCGTAAATCGAGCCTTGTATTACTCCCAAAACCAAGAAGAGTATTGCTAAAGCCTGATTCTGAAAGATGAAGAAGTATCCTCGAATTAATCGAAATGCTGCTGCGTAGCTGTAACCCACTGAGACTGGTTGTTTCTAGGAGAAAGATAGGGCAAATCTTTGTAACCCACCAAGCTGTCACAATTCTTCAAATCAACCCAATCTTTAGTTTTCTGCTTTAAATGTAAGCAGGGATTTTTTGTTGGCTTTGATCTCCTCTTCGTTCAATAACATCTTCCGGAATTCGCCGGCATTGTACATTTTTGCCTGATCTCTATAATGCGGACTGAAGGGATTACCCGATTGTCCGGTAGGTAGAATACTGATACTATTCTCGATGTCGGAGAAATCTATCACCCGTCGGGTAGATGGCCCGGAAGTAACCGGATAGTAGCCATCCGAAGAATAGGTAAAAGCCATATTGTTGATCACTTCCCGTGTACCGTGGATCGGAAATGGGCCAACATTGAAAAAGGTTCGGAACGATGCCACCTCTCCCATAGGGTGTTTATGTTCAAGCGTATGCAGCTTATCCCAGGTCCAGCTTTCCATTTTTCCTCCCAAATCTGTGCGCAGCGATTCCATGGCCTCTTTAAAGGCCTGGTGAACGATCTCATTTTGTGTTTCGATGATATCCGGGGTTTGGATGTTATCAAACCAAACGGAGTTGGCTTTTTCAGAGAGTGGGGCTATCACTCTTTTATGTAAATGCGTATTGAGGAAATGACCAAAGAGCTCAGTTCCCATTTCATCTTCAAATGTATTTCGGAGGAAATAATAGATCCACCTGTGATAGATGGAAGCTTCGTAGCTGTCCAGATCATATGTCCCATCCCAGGTACTTAAATGATCTAATAACTGGATCTCATCATTCTCCAGGTCCGGAACTTTTACCCATTTAGAAAGATTCGTTACTACGCCCGGATTGACAGGTGAAGTTATATCTGTGATCATTTTACTAACTGCCTCTCTGTCCCAATCATCTTTGGGCTCCAATAGATCGACAATTCGTCTTGCCCTATTTTCCGGTAGATAATACCCGGGGTATTGTATACCTGCGATCTCGGCCGGCTGGTTATTTGCCGAATACACGTAGTTCCAGGGCGGATTGATGGCTTGAGGGTTATCATCAAATTCTAAAAAGCCTTCTTTCTCCTGCTCGCCCGAGGCCCCATCCAGAATTAATTTGGTTTGGGTTCCACCCGGCATGGTGTACAGTTTTCCCACTGCCCACCAGGCGACATTTCCGTCCGTATCTCCATACATCACATTTAATCCAGGGGCATGGATTCCTGCTAAATGCTTTCTAAACGATTCCAGGTTGGTGGCTTCACTGATCCCGTGCAAGGATTTCAAGAGGCCGTTCTCTTGCTGAGTGTAGATCCATGACATACTAATAGGATCATCTTCCCTGACCTGGTCAATAACATCATTGATGACGGGTCCATGGCCTGTTTTCTTATATCGGAATTCAACAGGGTCCTGTCCTTTTACTTTGATATGCTTTGTCACCCATTCGTATGCCCGCCATCCTGAAGCTGTTTTGTATTCGTTCGTATCTTTAGGGTTTTGCAATTCCCTGTAGAAATCTACATCGTCATTTTCAAACATGGTCATGCCATAGGCCATCTTTCTGTCATGTGCCAGCATTGGGAAAGGAATCCCTCCGAGAAAATATCCATATTTTTCATAACCCGGTGCATTTAAATGGGCTTCATACCATACAGAGGGTTGGGCAAAGCCTATATGGGGATCATTGGCAAAAAGGACTTTCCCTGATTTGGTTTTTTGAGGTGAGATCACCCAGCTATTGCTGCCTTCAAATTGCGGTAGTGGTAATTGGTCCAGGGCCTGGCTGACATGGCCCAAAATGTTCTCTTCAATAGATAGCGCTGATGTGCCATTGTAATTCTGGATGAATTCGGTTTCCGGATCTACATCAATTTGCAGGTCTTCCATATAGGCAGGACCCAAGGTGTTCTTTATTTCTGTTAACAAGGGATCCGTTTTATGCGCCTGGGCAAAGGTAAAAGCCATATACCCTACACTGTTATAGATATCCCTCATGGTAAACGGCTCTTTTTCAAGTCCGGTTAGCATAAATTCTACAGGGGTAGGCCCGCTGTCCAGGAATTCATTGATCCCATCTAAATAGGCTTGGGCAAGGATATAAGTAGTATCCCTTCTGTCTATAGTGCTTATAGTCCCTCTGGTGGCATCACCTATTCCGAGCGAAAGGAAAAATTTATCGGTGGGAATAAGGTCAGGCCCAAATACTTCAGACAGCCCCCCGCGCGCCACGCGTCTGAGAAGTTCCATTTGCCAGAGTCGGTCCTGGGCATGCACATAGCCCAAAGCTGTAAATGCTTCTCGCTGCGAATCCCCATATATATGGGGAATACCATAGGTGTCATAATAGACTTCTACCTCACTTACGAGGGTGGGTAATTCAATTTCACCTTTATAGGTAGGTTTAAGGCTTTGTTTGAACAAGAGTACTCCAACTACGAGGAGAAGCAGTACGCCCAGGATGATGAGCAGGATTCGGTTTCTACGTTTCAAGTCTGATTTTTGCTTAAAAATAGGACTTAAATCAGGATAAAAAAAAGAATCTTATCATCCAGAATTAAGATCCGGAATGTGCTTGCAGTGTATTAGATTCTTCAAAATTTTTAATCCCCAAACTTAGCCACTCACGGTATGTGTCAGCATCTGTATTCTGAATAGCTGGCTGCAATACTTCCAGGTCCGGACTCAGCAGCACGTAATAGGGCTGGGAGATAGAGCCAAAATTCAGCGTTTGGAATGTACCCCACTTTTCCCCTATAGTATTGATATTCTTTATTTTACCCGAACTGTACTGGAATTTGAATTGCTCCTCATCCGGCAGCGCTTTTCGATCGTCAATATAAAGGGAGATCAAAACGATATCCTCATTTAACATGGGATAAATATCTGCTTCACTCCATACATTTTCTTCCATCTTACGGCAATTCACACAGGCCCAGCCTGTAAAATCCAGGAGGATAGGTTTTTGATTCGCCCGGGCCACGGCAAGCCCCTCTTCAAAATTCTTGTAACATTCAATTCCTAGAGGGCAATCGTTTTCTTGTGATGTGAGCGTATAAAAATCTGGAGGAGGAAATCCACTCAAAGCTTTTAAGCTGGTTTGATTTGTAAGTCCTAATGACAAATAACCCACAAATAGTACAGCTAATACACCGACGATCTTTCGACCCATACTGATCCGATTTCCCTTGGGCTCATGAGGAAAACGTAAAAATCCAAATAAATAGAGCGCTGTCAGGATAAATAACAAGATCCATATACCCAGGAAAATCTCCCGTTTTAATATGCCCCAATTTCCTACTAAATCGGCATTCGATAAGAATTTAAAGGCCAGGGCCAATTCCAGGAATCCCAGTACCACTTTTACGGTGTTCATCCAACCGCCTGATTTGGGTAAGGTATTTAGCCAACTTGGGAAAAGTGCAAATAAGCCGAAGGGAAGTGCTAAAGCGGCGCCAAATCCAAGCATTCCCATGCTCAGATTATTAGCTACGTCGCCTTCCGCCAAGGTTGTAGAACCTAATAGGCCTCCAAGGATCGGACCTGTACAGGAAAAGGATACGATAGCCAGGGTAACGGCCATAAAAAAGATCCCTAAAGCCCCACCTGCTTGTGAGGATGCATTATCCATCTTAGTAGACCAGGAACTCGGTAAAGTAAGTTCATAATAGCCAAAAAAGGAAAATGCAAAAAAGACAAATACGAGAAAGAATGTCAGGTTCACCCAAATGTTCGTGGCAATGGTATTAAGTATTTGTGAATCAACTGAGTCAAAAAGATGGAATGGCAGGCTTAACAGGCCATATATCAAGATAATAAAGAAGGCATAGAGCAGGGCATTGAACGTCCCTTTTGTTTTTTGCGACTGTTTCGTAAAGAAGGAAACCGTCAACGGGATCATCGGAAATACGCATGGCGTTAACAAGGCTATCAGTCCACCTAAAAAGCCTAGTCCGAATACTGTCCAAATAGAGTTCGACTTCTTAACACCTCCCGCAAGGGTTTTATCTAGTAATTCTACGTTCTTAAGATCCAGCTTCAACGCCTGGCTAAGGGCCAGACTGCGCTCATCAACAGTTTTGGTTATCGGTGCTGCTGCCTGTCCTTTTAAATAGAAACTAAAGTTGTCTTCCATCAGAATACACACCTCTTTACACACCTGGTAAAAAAGTTCTACCTCAACAACATCTACCGATGGATCAAGCAGTTTGATCTTTTGCCTGAATACAGCCTCTTTTTTAAAAAAGATCTCATCTACTTCAAATATTTCACTGTAGGCCGTCTCTGTTTCACTTTCCTCTGTCGTTCCGATGAGCTCATACTCCTCTCCGGCCTTCAGGTATGTAAATACACTGGATAAAGAACCCTCTTCTGCCGTGTATTGAGAATATATATACCAGCCTTCAAGGATCTTCCCAGTCAGGACAAGTTCGTATTCAGTTTCAGAGATAGTATTGACTGATTGAGACCACAAAACGGGTTCATCTTCAGTCTGAGCCTGTACAAAGGCCGACAGGAAACACAAAAATAAGGTTAGTCTTAGTTTCATTTGATCACTTTGATCCGTAATATCTTTTTTGTCTTGTCAGTAACCTTATAGCGTTCATCCCCTCGTTTCCCAATCACCCACACTATCTCGTCACCATCGCAAAGCAGCCATTGGCGGGGTTTCTTCAAGACATCCAGCTTGATATCTTTATAGTATTTAGAAAGCTTTTTGCGCTTCCCTCCCATACCTTGGGGATAAAAATAGTCCCCTTTTTGCCAATTCCTTACCCTTAGTCTATGGTTTAACGATTCTTTATCAATATATAGTGTATTAGCATCGCCCTTTTCAAAAGAGGCTACCTCTTCAATTTCAAGCATATTGAATAGAGAATCAGCTGCCTCTTCTAAGGTTTTCTTATTCTCTTTATTTGGCGTTATTTCTTCAAGGATCCATGTATTTCTATCCTTCAACAACACATGTGTTCCCGAGTATACTTTTTTGCCACTTTCTGCTTCTAATAACTCTTCGATTGCTGGCCAATCTGTAAAGCCATATGGGGTTAATAATGGAAATAAGTACGCCCTTGGAGTCATTAAAGATTTTAATCCCTTTATGTCGATTTCAATTCGATTATTTTTATATGTAAATAACTGTTTTTTAATTCTTTGTATTTCATTATTTACTATTTTACTTGAATTAATCAAATGGTCTTGGGTAGTCTCCAGTGCCGACAAAATATCCGGATTTAATTCTTTAAATACCGGAACCAATTTATGACGTACTGTATTTCGTAAATAATCATCAGTTTCATTGGTCTTGTCTTCCCGCCATTGCAGCTTATTTTCACCTGCATAGACCTGGATCTCCTCTTTACTAAATTGCAATAAGGGTCGCCTTATCTGCCCTCGTTTTGCCGGGATCCCTGTGAGTCCATCAATACCTGTACCTCGCAAAACATGTATAAGAAAAGTTTCCAAATTGTCGTCCCTGTGATGTGCGGTGACCACATAAGTGAAATCTTCCTGTTCCAGTAGTTCGTCAAACCATGAATACCGCAGTTTTCTGGCTATTTGCTGTAATGAGCCTTCTTCCTCAACTTTTAATGCTGCTGTATCAAATGAGGTACTATAATATGGAACCCCGAATTCATCGGCCAGGGAGGCTGTAAATTGGGCGTCTGCATCAGATTCGGCGTCACGAAGCTGATAATTGACATGGGCCAGCGCAAAAGACAAGTCGGCTTTATGGCACAGATGTGCCAGCACAGTACTGTCTACCCCGCCACTGCAGGCAATTAGAAACGATGATTCCCGAAGTTCGGGGAATACTGTATCAATATGTGTGATAAAGGCTGATAACACCCGTCAAAGGTAGCTAAGATTACGATAGCTGAATTAAGTAAGACCTTTTAAGAATGTGTCTAAAGCCAAATGATGGGCTTCGGCCATCGCTGCCTCTTTTATACCCTTACCGGGCTCAAAAGTCTCAAAAAAGGACGGTAAAGAAAAAGTAGCTGTGATCTCCCCTCCAAATCCTGGCAGCATTTTTTCTACAACCCCTAAAGCGCCTGCTCCACCGCGTTTGCCCGGGCTTGTGGACATTAGCAGGACCTTGGTCCCATCTAAAAAAGTCCGATCTAATCGGGATAACCAGTCAAAGACATTTTTACAATAGGCAGATGGATTGCCATTGTGCTCATTAACGGAAAGGACGAGGCCCACTGCTTGTTTGATATCATCTCTCAGTTCGATCAGAGAATTACTGTATCCCTTATCCTTTTCAAGGTCGACACTAAACATGGGAAATGGGAAATTTGCCATGTTGAGCAATTGAACCTCGTGGTTCTGTATGATTCCGACCGTATGTTTTACCAATTGATAGTTTACCGATGTAGAAGAATTACTTCCTGCAAATGCAATGATCCTGCTCATTTATAGTCAGCATTAAAGTCCTGCGAAAATACGGAAATCAGCCAAACCTCATTTAATTTTGGTTAATTTTGCCCCCTGAAACATCCGAATAAAAGAGATATCAGGTAAATAGTGTAATGAAAGTCACAAAAGCACAACGCCTATTTTTTATCGATGCCATGCGCGCCTGGGCTATCTTAATGATGCTCCAGGGCCACTTCATTGATGGATTATTAGATCCTGCTTTTCGGGACACTTCAAATTCCGGTTACAATATCTGGCTTTATTTCAGGGGGATCACGGCGCCGGTCTTCTTCACAATGTCTGGCTTTATTTTTACATATTTACTGATCCGTGTACCGACAAAGGGGTGGGCAAATCCCAGGATAAAGAAAGGAATCAGACGCGGATTACAACTCGTTTTTATTGGCTATTTATTGCGACTAAATCTATTCGGCCTGTTCAAAGGGGAGATTTATGATAGCTTCTTTTTGGTGGACGTCCTGCACTGTATCGGCATAAGTATTTTGACCATAATTGCACTCTATCTTTTAACTAATAAAGCTAAGGCGTGGCTATTTCCTGCGGCATTAATGACGGTTACTATAGTACTATTCACTTTTGAGCCAGTTTACAAGGAGTTTACATACCCTTTTTTACCGGATGCCCTGGCCAATTATTTTAGCAAAGTCAATGGATCGGTATTTACGATCATTCCATGGGTAGGATATACAGCATTCGGCGGCTTCCTTTCGTTTTTCTTTTTTCGGTATTTATCTTTTAAAAATCTGTACAGGATATCAATTCCTGTGGCTGCGATAGCCGGACTTACCCTGATCTTTCTATCCTCACCCTTGTTTGCTTTGCTTTATGAAATGACAGGTTTTGAAACTTTTAACGGCGTGGCAAATAACAACTACCTCTATATTCGACTGGGGGATGTTTTAGTGGTTTTTGCCATTTTTATGATTTTTAGGGCCTTCCTAACCCATAGGACCATCATCGCTATAGGGCAGAATACACTATCCATATACGTGATCCACTTTATTATCCTTTATGGCAGTTTTACCGGATTGGGGCTATATTATTTCTTCCATCACACGGTTTCACCGACAATAGTGATCCCCGCAGCCATACTTTTTATGGCAGTTTGTTCCTATGCCGCCCTGAAATATGATGCCAAACAATTTTTGCTTAAAGAGTGGCTCGGAAAAATTGGTGATCTTATTTGGGAAGCACTTTCTTCCGGGTATGAACTGATCTCCCGGCTTATAAAAATCGGCTACCGTTTTTTGCAAAGGCCTAAAGTCCGAAATTAAATATGGAGTGGCCTGTCTTCAGTAGCTGCTAAGGCGGCCTCCTTTATTGCTTCAGCATAGGTAGGATGTGCATGGCTCATCCGGGCAATATCTTCAGCAGAAGCCCTGAATTCCATTGCTGTTACTGCTTCACTGATCAGGTCGGCACAACGCGCTCCTATCATATGTACACCCAGCACTTCATCCGTACTGGCATCTGCAAGGATCTTTACAAAACCATCTGTGTCCATACTGGCTCGTGATCGGCCAAGCGCCCGCATGGGAAACTGCCCTGCCTTATAGGCAATACCAGCTTCCTTTAATTCTTCTTCCGTCTTACCTACAGCGGCTACTTCGGGCCATGTATAAACGACACCCGGAATTAAGTTGTAATTGATGTGTGGTTTTTGTCCTGCGATGGTTTCGGCAACAAATACGCCTTCTTCCTCTGCCTTATGGGCTAACATAGCGCCGCGCACGACATCGCCAATAGCATAAATATGGGCCTGTGAAGTCTGTAAATATTCGTTAACTTCAATGCGGCCTCCCTCATCTAATTTCACGCCGGCAGCTTCAGCGTTCAAACCATCCGTATAAGGTCTCCGACCAACAGAAACAAGGCAGTAATCTCCCGTAAATGAGACCTCTTCTCCTTTTGCATTATCTGCTAAAACAGTTACTTTTTTCCCCTTTCGTTCAACAGATTTAACCTTATGTGAAAGGTGAAATTTTACCTTTTGCTTTTTCAGAACTTTAGTCAGTTCCTTTGAAAGTCCGGCGTCCATTCCCGGAATGATCCGATCCATATACTCGATCACACTTACATCAGAACCAAGTCTTTTGTAAACCTGACCTAGTTCTAGTCCGATCACACCCCCTCCAATAATAATAAGGTGCTTGGGGATTTCTGAAAGTTTTAAGGCTTCCGTAGATGTGATCACACGTTCCTTGTCGATTAAAATAAAGGGCAGTGTTGAGGGTTTGGATCCTGTTGCGATAATAATATTTTTGGCCTCAATCGTTTCGCCCTTCCCTTTTCCTTTCTTAATCTCGAGCTGATTCGCCGTTACAAAGCTCCCTATGCCTTCATAGACCGTGATCTTGTTCTTATCCATCAGGAATTGAATGCCTTTAGTCGTAAGATCTACGACAGCTTGTTTCCTATCGATCATTTTTTTCAGATTCACTTTGACTTCACCCGGAATCTCAATCCCATGGCTGTCAAAATGAGAGATTGCTTCCTCGTAATGATGGCTGGAATCCAATAAGGCTTTGGAAGGGATACATCCTACGTTAAGGCATGTCCCACCGAGGGTGGAATATTTTTCAATGATCGCTGTTTTCATGCCAAGTTGGGCACAACGAATAGCAGCTACATAGCCGCCGGGGCCAGAGCCAATAATAGCAACATCATATGAGGTCATAGTGCATGGAACTTAAAAATTGAGGCTCAAAATTAGCATTAATTTTTGGTATTGAGATCGATAGCCGTTGTATACTTCACCTCATTGATCACAAAAGAACTTTGGGTGCTTCCTATATTGTCCAGCGCAGTCAATTTACCAACAATAAATTCCCTGAATTCTTTCATGTCATACACATGGATCTTTAACAGATAGTCATGATCACCGCTAATATGATGGCATTCTGAAACTTCCTGTAATTGCATAACCTGCTTTTCAAATTGAAGTACAAACGGCTTTACATGTTGTGTTAGTTTTACCCGGCAAAAGGCAGTAAAATTCCGACTAATTTTTTCCTTATCCAGCAAGGCCACGTACTTGCGAATAACGCCACTTCTTTCCAGGCGTTTGATCCGCTCGTATACCGCCGTGGTTGACAAGCCCAGCTTATTTGCCAGGGCTTTAGTAGTCTGTTTACTATCCTCCTGGAGAAGGCCAAGTAATTTTATATCTGTACTATCGAACATACTGCTGAAATTTTTTCTTTTTATGCGATAAAATTACATCTTTACCTGTAATATAATCTACATAATTTAATATTTTTGTATTTTTTTTCGGTATAAATAAACTTTCATTGTTTTATATTCTTGTATATGCTTATTTTGTAATAAAATAGAGATCATGACTAAGAAAGCTTCAGCCCGGATACTCGAGTTACACAATTTTGGAGAATTTGGTGGTGTTAACCCATCTATTTCAGATTCTTCTACCTATACCTTTCTTACGGCCAAACAGATGTTTGACACCTTTGAAGGCAATACGGAAGGCTGTTACCTCTACAGCAGGCATTCATCCCCCTCCAATTTGTATCTCGGTGAGGCTTTAGCCGCTATGGAAGGCTCGGAGACTGCCATTGTCACAGCAAGTGGCATGGGGGCCATATCTGCCGTTGCACTCCAACTGTGTTCTGCCGGGGATGAGATTGTAAGCGCACGCACCATTTAC
>JAOTYW010000049.1 GCA_029861705.1 Flavobacteriaceae bacterium | reverse complement strand
ATCCCCATATAAAAGATCACAAAACCCGAATCCTTTCTTGGATCACCATCTTTATATAGTGATCCTACAAAGGTGGATATATTGGGTTTGAAAAATCCGTTCCCCACCACGATCAGGGCAAGGGCCAGATAGAAAGTAACATCATGCTCTATAGCCAGGGTAAAATGCCCCAGGGCCATAAGGATACCCCCGAGAAATATTGAACGTCGCATCCCCAGGATCGTATCAGAAATACGACCTCCAATTACGGTAGAAGCATAGACAAGGGAACCATAAGCCGAGTATACTGCAGCTGCAGCATAATCTCGTTGCATAAGGGCTTCAAAGACGACATTGACCATGTAAAGCGTGAGCAAGGCACGCATACCATAGAAACTGAAGCGTTCCCATAATTCAGCAAAAAAGAGATAGAAGAGTCCTTTTGGGTGTCCCCATATTTGGGGCTCTTCAGGTGTCGTTACTTTAGATTCCATATTGAGTCAGTTTAGTGGGTATTATTATCCTTTTATTGGTTTCTCTTCAGGCATTTGCACCTCAGGTTCGGTCTTAAAGCTCTCATCAACAAATCGTGTCATTTTTGTAAATAAGTGAAGCCTGGTTTTTCCTCCCCTGATACTATGGGCTTTATCCGGATAAATAGCCCAATCAAATTCTTTATTGGCTTGTACCAGGGCTTCTACCATCCGAGTCGTATTTTGAACATGCACATTATCATCACCGGAACCATGAACCAGTAAGTATTTCCCATTTAGAAGCTCGGGGTAATTCAAGGGTGAATTATCATCATAACCAGAGGCGTTTTCCTGTGGCGTTTGCATATAGCGTTCCGTATAAATTGTATCGTAAAAGCGCCAGCTTGTAACCGGGGCAACGGCTATTGCCATTTCAAAAACCTCATTGCCTTTTAGAATGCAATTAGTAGACATAAAGCCTCCATAACTCCACCCCCAAATACCGGTTCGGTCTTCATCAATATAGGGTAGTTTGCTTAATTCTTCTGCGGCTGAGATCTGATCTTCAACTTCGAATTTCCCTAATTCCTTCTGGGTCACTTTTTTGAAATCCCTTCCTTTAAGACCTGTCCCCCTTCCGTCTACACAGGCAATCACATATCCCTTGGAAGCCAGTAATTGGTGCCAGTAATCATTGCTTCCCATCCAACGGTCTGCCACTTGTTGTGAACCAGGTCCGCTGTATTGAAACATAAATAAAGGGTATTCGTTGTTAGGATCAAAGTCTGTCGGTTTGATCATATACATATTGAGCTCATTTCCGTTGACACTGATCGTCGAGAATTCTTTTGGAGCTAATTCATAAGCTTCCAATTTTTGCCGGAGTGCTACATTGTTCTCAATGGTCCTGACGATCTTCCCCTTATGGGCTTCATGTAGTTGATAGGAAGGTGGCGTAGTTGCGCTGGAATGTGTATTGATAAAATAGGCAAAAGAGGCACTGAAAGAGCCACTGTTCGTGCCTTTCTCATCTGTGAGTCGTGATTTTCTTTTCCCGTCAATAGAAATACTGTATACATCCCGTTGTGTGGAATGCCTTTCTGACGATTGGTAAAAAATACGATTGGCATTGGGGTCGTAGCCGTAGTATCGGGTTACCTCCCAGGGGCCATTGGTAAGTTGTTTCTTTTCCCTGCCATCTTTGGAATAGATGTAGATATGGTTATTACCGCTTGCCTCACTGGTCCAGATAAAGTCATCATTCGGCAGAAAAGTGAGGTCATCTGTTATGTCAATATAGGCATCGTCATGTTCTTCTATGATCAGGTTGGCGCTCCCATCTGAGGCATTTACGCCGTAAAACTGCAGATGATTTTGATGTCTGTTCAAGACCTGAACTGTGAGCATATCCTTATCATTCATCCACTTGATACGCGGGATATAGTAGGCATCGGTAAGGTTTATATCAGTCTGTTGCTCTGATTTCAGATCATAAATGTGCAGGGAAACTTTAGCATTGGCTTCCCCGGCTTTAGGATATTTAAATACCTGTTGATCCGGATATAATTCCGTACCATACATATCCATGGAAAATTCCGGTACTTCCCGCTCATCGAATCTCAAAAAAGCCAGGCGTGTGCCATCCGCATTCCATTCAAAGGCTTTCACAAAAGCAAATTCTTCTTCATAGACCCAATCTGTGATCCCGTTAATGATCGCATTTGTCTTGCCATCTTCCGTGAGTTGCTTGGTCCCTGCTGTTTCCAAATCCTTAACATAGATATTGTTCTCCCAGACATAAGCTATTTTTGAACCATCTGGCGAAAATGATGGTTCCTGGATTTTCTCGTTGGCCAGGCCCATGATGCCTCTGGAATCCAAAGAAACTACATAGTAAACACCTTTTTGAGACCTTCTGTAGATCTTATCAACTTCTGTCGCCAGAAGGACTTTTGATTCATCATCACTGAAAGAATACGAAGTAAAATAGGGTACATTCGGCATGTCAGATGCAACGAGTGTTTCTATTAACTCAGATGCCTCATAATCGTACTTTTCAATACTGCTGGATTTGTCTTTAGCATTAGTTTTTAGAACGGTATAATGGAGTCCGTCGTTCATCGAACGCAAGACTTGCATTCTCTTTGGATTAAAACTTCCATCCCAGATCTCTTCTAATGTAATCTGTTTTTTCTGTGCACTTATGGTAAGGGTAGTACATATTAAGATGATGACTTGCAGGGGACGAATGAAGATATGTCTTGACATAGTGGTATAAAAACTACCAAGTTTACTAATATTTTCGCTAAAATGCCGTATTCGGAGCGATTTTAACCCAATTCTTATCGCCTTTGCCATCCAAGCCCGACTAAAGTGAAATACACATCGAATCCGTATCTTTAGGCCCATCAATAATGGGCGAATGACAGCACGAATTGACGGATTTTCAAAACTCTCCAAGTCAGATAAAATTGATTGGATCGTTTCCAACTTTACACATGATCCGGAAGGGTTCAAATCCCTTATAAAGCAATACTGGAATGATGACACTGAATTGCAGCGGATCCATGACGAGTTTGCAGAGAATACGATTTCGAATTTCTACCTCCCTTTGGGAATTGCTCCTAATTTCCTGATCAACGGCAAAATATATGCTATCCCTATGGCCGTGGAAGAAAGTTCTGTGGTAGCCGCTGCGAGTAATGCCGCTAAATACTGGCAAAACAGAGGGGGGTTCAAGGCCGTTGTGTTGCGAACAGAAAAAGTAGGTCAGGTGCATTTTACCTTTAGTGGAGCATCTTCCTGGCTTGAAGAAGCCTTTATCTCCCTAAAACCCAAATTGATACAGGATTTGAAGCCCCTTATGAAGAATATGGAAGAAAGAGGTGGGGGCCTGCTGAGTCTTGAACTTCGAAATAAAACATCTTTGCTCGACAACTATTACCAATTACATGCAACTTTTGAAACGAAAGATGCTATGGGAGCAAATTTCATCAACAGTTGTCTCGAACAATTGGCTGCAAGTTGGGAAGAAGAAATAGACAGGCGTGAATACACTGGTGGAGATCATCCGGATACAGAGATCATCATGAGCATCTTGAGTAACTATGTGCCGGATTGTATCGTTCGGGCAGAAGTGAGCTGTCCTGTTAATGTATTGGATGAAGATGCCATGGACACAGAGCTGTTCGCGAGAAAAATGATACAGGCGGTCTCTATTGCTCAGGTAGAACCCTTTAGAGCAGTTACACATAATAAGGGTATTATGAATGGCGTAGACGCTGTTGTGCTTGCCACTGGTAATGATTTTCGGGCAGTTGAGGCAGGCGTACATGCCTATGCAGCCCGGGAGGGAAGCTATAAGGGGCTCACAGAAGCCTGGATTGAAGACGGCCAGTTTAGCTTGCGAATAGATCTTCCCCTCGCACTTGGCACCGTGGGTGGACTCACCCGTTTACACCCGCTAGTCCGGTTTTCTATGGAAGTACTCGGGCAACCCTCTGCCAAAGAATTAATGGAACTGGTTGCCGTTGCCGGCTTGGCACAGAATTTTGCCGCCTTGCGTTCCCTGGTCACCACCGGAATCCAGCAAGGGCATATGAAAATGCACTTATTGAATATTTTAAATCAACTTGGGGCGTCATCGACAGAAAAGGAAAAAGTAGTAGCCCATTTTAAAACGGCAACCGTAAGTTTTAATGAGGCACAGCAGGTATTGGAACAAATCAGACGCTCTTAAATGAGGCAGTATTACAGTCATGGAAAATTGTTGCTTACGGGAGAGTATGCCATTCTGGATGGTGCCCTTGGCTTAGCCCTGCCCACTCAATTGGGCCAGTCATTGGCATGCGAAAAAAATGATCAGAACGGATTTTTTTGGAGAAGCCTGGATGAACAAAAAAAGACCTGGTTCGAGAGCACATTTACTTTAGATCCTGAGAAGCGAATACAGATTACATCCCTTAGTCCACATACGAGAAGTTCTAAAGAAACAGCCACCGTACTTGCATCGATCTTAGAAGAGGCCATAAAATTAAATCCCTCATTTGAGGGGTCACTCTCCGGGCAAGCAATCACTACCCATCTGGAATTCAACAGGGACTGGGGCCTGGGTTCTTCTTCCACGCTGATAAACAACATAGCAAAATGGGCCGAAGTAGACCCCTATGCTCTTTTGTCTGAAACCATGGGTGGAAGTGGTTATGATATTGCATGTGCAGATGCCAATGGTCCTATCCTCTATCACCTTGAAGAAGGTTGGCCAGTAATAGAGAAGGTCCTATTCCAACCATCTTTTACAAGGGATCTTTACTTTGTCTATTTAAATAAAAAGAGAAAAAGTACAGATGCCATACATCAGTACCGAAATATTCAGGCTACATCAGCAGAACTTATTGCGCATGTAAGCTCGTTAACGAGGCAGTTATTGGCGTGCAAAGAACTCACCTTATTTGAAGACTTGCTGAATGAACATGAAACCCTTCTCAGTAGGGCATTAAAAATACCCACGATCCGGGAAACATTGTTTTCAGATTATCCCGGAACGATAAAAAGCCTGGGGGCATGGGGTGGCGATTTTGTGCTGGCTACATCTCAAGCAGATCCCCGGGATTACTTCAAAAAAAAGGGGTTTACCGTAGTAATCCCCTATTCTGATATGATCCTTTAAAATTCTTAATAGAAAACCGGGCGATTATCCTCAATTTCCGCCTTTTCTTTCAAGGCGAGATATACTGCCGAATTTGCTCTTGTGGCATTTCCAGTGCCTAATGTGTTCGCATAGGTGGAATAATTTTCCAGCTCAGGAGCTACTTCTTTCCTGGTAACTTCAATTATGAAGATCCCTGTTTCTCCTTTAATAAGTCCTGATGTCCCGCCTTGATCCAGGGCAAATGCAGATCCTACAACTAAAGGCTCTCTACCGGCACCGGCAATAGTTGGTGCTTTTACTGTCAAAGCTGAGGCTGTAGATATTATCGTATTGTTCGAGGAGGCTAGGTCTTCTAAAGATTTACCAGCATTCCCTATCATGATCTGTTCGGCTTTCTTATCCTTACGAATCTGAGGTAAAACAGTAGCAGAGGCATCTTCAACAGCCATTACACCTTCTCTGTACTTAGCAGTTAATTGGACAACAGCATAGCCATTATTAATATTAAATCTTTTTATATCTCCTACTTCTGTATCGGCATTGAAGGCCCACTGGACAATATTTCTTTGTGTAGATAAGCCCGGAAGGTTTTCGTCCATAGCCTTGATCTGATTAACCGGTCGGATGATATATTCACTATCCCTTGCGACATCAGTAAAAGCTGCATCCCCACTTGTAGTAGCCATTTCAAATTTTGTAGCATCTGTAAACAAGCTATTGATCGTAGCCTCTGAAGGTTCAATTTCTCTCGACAGCGTGGCGACCTGCACCAGGTCTTGCTTCTCCATCACTTTAACGATGTGATAGCCAAATTCTGTTTCCACCAAGCCTACATGGCCAATGCTGTTTCCAAAAGCAAAATCATTGAATTTTGGTGTCATGATCCCCTCCTGGAAAAATCCAAGATCTCCACCTTGAGGTGCAGAAGGACCATCCGAATTATTTCGGGCGAGTGTGGCAAAATCTGTATCTGATTTAAGCGCTTCAGCGAGCACTTCATTTGCTTTGGCTTCCGCTTCTTCTTTTGTACGTGTAATGGAAGGATCTACCCGTTCAGCTCCTGCATAGGCCAGCAAGATATGGCTTGCCTTTACAGAGCCATTAGGTTTTTTGGCCACCATTTTTGTCACCTTAAATGCATTTCCATCTTTATAAGGTCCGTATAGATCGCCTATGTTCAATGCCATCAGGGAATCGGCAAATTGAGCGGGTAATTCTGACTTAGCCTTATAAATAGTATCAAACTTTGTATCAGAATTACGGGTAAGAAAAGCCTCATTATCTGTGGTATTCCGAAAGCCAGGAATTGTGTCTGTTGTATCTCTTTCTTCAAAATACTCTACTCTATCTTTCAACAAGTTCCTGATGGATTCCTGAATCGCAGCTTCATCTTCAACAGAAGGTTTTTCTTCGAAATAGACGAATTGGATATCGCGTGCTTCTTCTTGTTTGTATTCTTCTTTTCGATCGTTAATATAGTCGGCGATCTCCTTTTTTGTCACAACAATAGTACTATCAGCTATAGAATTATAGGGAACGCGTACATAGCGAATATCAACTTTATCATTGGCCAATTTATAATCCCACTCTCCTTCTTTCAGGGTAGCCCCTAAGCCAGCTTTGATGTAGTTTAAATATGTCTGTTCTTTTGCATTTTGGACAATTGAGGCTTCATCCTGTAACCAATCGTCATATTGTGTAGGCGCATTGGCACGTAATTCGGCAATAAAATCTCTGAACCTGTTCTCATCAAAAAGCCCGTTTTCATCCTGAAATTGTGGGTTTTGGGAAAGTCCCGGACTATTTTTGATCACATCAATGATCTGATTCTCCTCAATTGAGATCCCCAGATTATTGATCTGCTGTCCAAGGATGGTATTACGCTCCATCTGGGTCCAAATACTATTCACTAATTGCATGGAAGAACTTCCACGGGACAATCTCGATGCCCGTTCTATCCGTTTGCGAAATTCGTCTATAGGAATTTCTTCTCCATTGATCTCTGCAATTGTCGATCCTGTTTTAACACCTCCCATATCATTACCCGTAAAAATCCCGGAAATAACGAATGCAAAAAGGGCCATACCGATGATAAGGATCAATATAGTAGTTCGTTTTCTGATGTTCTCTAAAATTGCCATGCGCTGCGTATTTTATTGAGTTCGCGAAATTAAGGTTTTCTATTGGCTATTTAAAATTTGGAAGCCTAAAAGACTAGTCACGATCCAGGACTTCCAGAATTACCAAGTCGATCTTGGTGTTGGAGACCTCATCGATCCGAAAAAGGAAACCATCGATCCGGATCTCCGCATGCTTCTCAGGAATCTCTCCTGTTTCGTGTACGATCAATCCGCCCAGAGTTTCATATTCCTCGCCTTCCGGAAGGTTTAATTTATATTGTTCATTGAGATAGTCCACTTCCAGGCGGGCTGAAAATCTAAAGGTTGCAGCATCGATCTGTGTTTCCTCAAGGTCTGTGGAATCGTGTTCATCCTCGATTTCACCAAACAGTTCTTCAATGATGTCTTCTACCGTCATAATTCCAGAAGTTCCGCCATATTCATCAAGGACTACGGCAATACTTTTACGCTTTTTAGTCAGGACATTTAATATTTCATGGATAAACATGGACTCCGGAACCATCTCGGCAGGTAAAAGAATACTCTTTATACTTTTAGGTTTTTTAAAGAGTTCATAGGAATGAACATAGCCAATTATATTATCAATATTTTCCTTGTAGACCATGATCTTTGAAAGTCCGGTCTCTGTAAAGAGTGCGGCCAGGGTTTTGAGAGACTCATGAAATTCCACAGCTACGATCTCCGTCCTTGGGATCATAACTTCCCGTGCTTTGACTTCGGAAAATTCCAGGGCATTTTGAAAGATCTGGATCTCAGAGTCAATATCTTCTTCTTCCTCAATAGATTCCATTTGTTCCGTGATATAATCGCCAAGCTCTAACTTGCTAAAAGTTAACTGCACCTGATCACCGTCTGTTCTGAAAAATGCTTTTAAGATCACATCAGATACTTTGATCACAAATTCTGAGATCATTGAAAATAACAGGTAAAAAATATAGGCAGGAAAGGCGAGTATTTTTAGCAGTGTATTGGCATAGATCTGAAATATGACCTTGGGCAGGAATTCGGCGGTCAGCAAGATGATAATGGTAGAGATAACTGTTTGTGTCAAAAGGCTAAAATCTGTCAGCATAAGCTCTACAAAGCGATTGGAGGCCGGTAAAAACCTCTGGAACCATTGCATTAACAAATCCCCCATGAACAAGCCATATACGACCAGGGCAATATTGTTCCCAATAAGCATCGTTGCTATGAATTTGGAAGGTTTTCTGGTTAGTCGGTTTAAGATGCCGGCTAACAAACCCTCCTGCTTCTTCTCTATTTCAATATGGATCTTGTTCGCAGAGACATAGGCTATCTCCATCCCGGAAAAAAAAGCCGAAAGTACCAGGCAAATAAGTATGATGATTATAGAGGTTTCCACTACTCTTTTCCTTCTTCCCTTTTGTGTCGTTCAAACCGTTTTCGGTAACGCCTTCTAAAGATGAACATTGCAATAGAAACTATGGCAAAAAAAATAAAAATGTACGTGTCTTCACGATTTCCCTGCCAGAGGGTAATGATCTTGTAAATAGAAATAATGGCAACAAAGAGGTATAAATACTCTGTATACCTTAAAATTTTGATCATGATTTGTCTTCTTTTAATGTCATAAGCCCATAGGTCTTATGCGCTGTCAGGAAGTTAAAACTCCGGTTAAAGTCCATCCCTTCTCCATCCATAATAGTCCCTTCTTCCGGATTCGTAAATTTAAATTTTTGTTGCGTAAAAATCCAGTCCTGTTTTCGATCCCAATAAAGCTGTGGCGCTTCTAGTTTCTTCCCATCGTAGGTAGTAAGGGTTACATTTCCCTGAAGATCCAGTAAATTAGTATTGGAATAGATGATCCCGTAATCAGCGGTCAGAAAACTTTGATTTCCCTCTTCATCATAAAAAGTTACTTCCAAGCCTTTAGGAAATGTTCGGTATTGAAACTGAAGATTATCAAAATCCTCGCTGATGGGGCTTTTTAAAACGGCAACGATACGCGACCGCTCTTCATCTTCCGTTGTCATCTCTTCATTCGTTTCTGTATAGGTGAGTTCAAAATTTTGAGCAACCCCTTGAGGGTAGATCACCGTAGCAGCTTCCTCACCTACACGTTTATAAGTATCCTTACAGGACAAAAAAAGCATTGCCACAGAGAATACTGTGGCAATGCTGTATATGGTAAATCCTCGGTGGGATCTCATTTTTTCTATAAGCTAGGTACTCTCACACTTCCGCCAACCCAACATTTAAAGGTAATGGTCTGTCCAGCTAAACCGGAGTTAAAAATATCCGTTTTAGAGGGAGCCTTTGCGCTGTAGCTGGCCGCAGAACGACTTGCTCTTCCGCTTAGTGACGGATCTACCCTTCCTGCTTTTCTAGCCATATCAGCAGCTTTCCAGTAGATAGCTCGCTTCTCAAATGGTGTTGTACCACAATCATTAGCACTGGTGGCATACAGATTCGCAATTAGCAAGTATGCTTTCCCGTTAGAGGAATTTGCATCAACAGCTTTTAACGCATAGCTCCTACCTTGAGACTTGCTTTTCTTACGTATTGTTGTCGCGATCTTATAAAGAATATTTGATTTTCTATATGGATCTGTTTCCAGGTCAACTGCTTTGTTAAAATCTGCAATAGCACCATTAGTATCCCCGGCTTTTTGCTTTAGAGTACCTCCGTAAAGGTATGCGTCAGCAGAAGGTTCTAATGCCAATTGAGCTTCAAACAACTGTTTGAACAAAGGATCATCCGTACAATCTTTACTAAACATTCTACCTACAGCTCTTTTCACCCAGCTGATATCATTTCTTTTTGCATCAAAATTCTTCTGATACAACGGGATCAGGTTACTACAATCTGCCAATGCACCTAATTTAGCATCAATACTTTCATTGATCTTTCCATAGGATTCAGAATTCGTAGTGGCTACCTTCAACTGTTTTTTCTCCTTAGAAGTAAGGCTTCCAGCTTCTTCTTTAGGAAGTAGTTGTGTAATCTTAGCAGTCAATTTTTTATTTTCTTCTTCAACTTTCTCTGTAACGTCATCATAGGCATCAAATACAGCTTGCAAGTCTTTTGAACCGGTATTGTACAGATCTACCAGACTAGAGAAGTACAAATAAAGTGCCTTAGGATTCTTGAAATTTGCACGGTCTTCCTTAAATGCCTTTTCCAATAAATTGAACAATTCAGCATCCGAAGCCATTTTATTATCATATTTCAAGAGCGCCTTATCAATAGCTACTCCTGCCTTAGAAAATTTGGCCGGGAAATATTTAAGGGAAGCATCATGCAGGGTAATAAGGTCCTGGATATAGCCATCTTTTTCAGCTCCAGAGGAATTCTTGACCTTATGCATTAAGATCTTTTCCCCATAGGAGAAGTTGGCCTTATTGATCGCCGGGCAATTGTCATAAACCATTTTCCAGGGGGTAAAGGCCGCGTCATAATTTTTTACTTTGGCATGTTCCGCATATATGGATAAGTTAGTCATACATTCGGGGTTTTGAGCCTGCGAATGAGATACACCAAGGGCTCCAAAGATCGCCAACAACATGAAGTAAAATTTCGTTTTCATAGTTCTTTGTATTTTAAGTGGTTAATGTACTAAATTTTTTCTTTAATTTATCTTTCTTTTTTGGAACCATCTGTCGTTCAAAGACAAGCCTATAATCACTTTAAAGTAGTTTTCTTGTACCAGGTTGGCCGACGTTGTTCCTGTTTTCCCGTATTCTAGCCCCAGGTTGGCATTAGAGAACGAATTCCCTAACGGTAAACCAAACCCAAAAGTTATGCCAAAATCATCAATCTCCTGATTATTCACTAACATACCGGTCTTTTCAAAGCGTACACCCGCGCGGTAAGTGATTCGTTTTAAGTAGCCTGAGAAGCTACTGTAATCGGGTACAAAAAACCCGCCAAATCGTATGCCGCTGGCATCCTGGTAGGCCAGATTCTCAGTAGCTATAAATTCATTGCTAAAGGTACTAAGTTGCTGAAAACTATATTCTCCTCCAATAAACCATTTCTTATCCTCGCCAAATCCGAGTCCGACCGTAGTAGTCGTAGGAACTTTAACATCTGTCCTTAACAATCCCTGGGCACTAAGATCAACATCAATTGTTTCAATTTCTCGCCCGGTTAACTGAGAAAAAGACCCTATTCTCTGGCTATTCTCAGCTCCTAAATTTCCCTGGGTATCAACGGTAATCGAGGTAAATAACGTGTGTTTGGAGGATATTTTGGGCGTATAAGTTAAGCCATAATTAAAATCATAGCCTGTTACGCGCTGCGTTCGCCTATCCAGTGTTCCAAATTGCACATTTTCAACACTTTGGACTCGTTGATTTTCCAGATTGCCAAAGTTGTAATTAACTGTCGCCCCCAGGTAGACATTTTTTATTGGATTCAAACCTAAGGAGAAATGAACCTGATTTAAGCCGCCATCACCTGTAAACAAATTTGTTACGGTATTCCCGTTAGTATTGATACTTTCTGCACTTAAACTATAGCCTACGGAAGAATAAGGCATGATCCCGAAGCCTACACCTATACGTGGACTAATGGGAAAGCCAAGTGCCAAATATTCCAGGGAGCTGACACTCGCATTTTGTGATTCTGTTGCATTTTCCAGCTTTACCTCCCTGAGGCTGACACCAGCGGCATAGGTAGTAAGTCTTAATTTCCCATATGCAGCAGGGTTGTTGAAATTAAGGTGTACACTATCGGTATACATACTTAGTCGGCCCATCAACTGATTTTCAATGGCTCCCCCGGCACGCAATTCTCCTAAACCAAAATAGGAATAAGGTGAGATGGAGCTATTCTGTCCATACACCTGCAAAGCCATCATCGCCAAGGCGGCAACCAAAAGTTTCCTGATCATTTAATGCTTGTTGAGTTCCAGTAGATAATTTAAGCCCTCCAGAAGAAAATTAGAATGGGCAAATATGGTATTTTTTAGCCGTTTAGACAAGAATTGCGCATCTCCTCCTGTGAGTATTGCGGTTACTTTCCTGTATTCAGATCTATAGCTGGCAATCATTCCGTCCACTTCACTGACAACTCCGTTTAAGATCCCACTGTGAATACTGGTATCTGTAGAATTTCCAACCAATTCGGCAGTCGCTGTTTTCTCCAGTTCCGGCAGATTTGCTGTAAAAGTGTTCAGGGCTTTGTAGCGCATGGCAATCCCCGGGGAAATAGCCCCTCCAATATATTCTCCACTGGCATTGAGGAAATCATAGGTAATGCAGGATCCTGCATCAATGATTAAAACATTAGTGCCGGGATAGGCTTCCGATGCTGCTGCTACCAAAGCGATCCTGTCTAAGCCCAGGGTGTCAGGGGTACCGTATTTATTTTTAAAAGGAAACCGACTTGCGCTATGCAGCACATGCGTTTCCGAATTTTTTTTTAGCAGATCAATGATCTCGTTCGCTACAGGAGTTACTGCTGCCAAAATACTGTGCGTGATCTTTGGGTAGGCACGAATAACTTTCTGAACCTCCCGTTTCAGGTCTTCCTGAAGCATAGTTTTATGATGTAAGATCTGCTGGTCATTGTATACCGCCATCTTAACCCATGAATTTCCTACATCTATGATCAGGTTCATTCCACAAAGATGAACATTTGAAAAAAAACAGCTTAGGAATTAACTTTTTATTTGCAGTTCGCGAAATAGGATTTTATCTTTGCCCTCCTTTCGCTATACCCTTGGTGTAGATTAGTTAGGGATACCCATAGCTACTTTTAAGTTTAAAAGGGTATTAATGAAGGAGGTACCTTAGCTCAGTTGGTAGAGCAACGGACTGAAAATCCGTGTGTCCCTGGTTCGATTCCTGGAGGTACCACAACCTATAAACCCTAAATCATTGATATTGAATGATTTAGGGTTTTTATTTTTATTAATATGGATAAGAGTACCTTTTAGAGTACTATTAATCGGTTCATTTTTCGTATTTTAGTACTAATAGAGTACCTCTAAAATGGGATATTTTGTAAAACTCAATTACAAGAAGGCTAAAGATAATTACAAGCCCCATGATGAACTAAGGGTACACCTTGTTTATCGTTTTAAAGCAGAAGTATATAATTACTCAACAGGGATCTCCGTTAAGAAAAAGGATTGGAATGAAAATCACAGTAAATCTTCAAAAACTAACAAACAATTCATACTTAAAAGCGATTTGGATTCCGCTGATAAAAACCTCCTTTTGGAACAAAAAATAAAGGAGTTAAATGATGTAATATTAAATCTTAAAAAGCAAGGCCTACCTCCAACGGTAGATTTAATTAAATCTCACTTAAATAGTTTACAACAAACAAAAATAAGAGAATCTTACAAGGAGATTCATCTTTCTCTATTGTTGGAAAAATACCTTACCTACATCCGCTCGGATGCTTACTTGGCATTTAGTGGTAATTCGCAATCGTATGTAAGAAGTCTTACAAGTTCCCTAAAGGATATAATTGCCTTTACTAACAATTATCAAATGAAGAATGGCATCCGATTACTGCCTGCTGATATAGATGATAGTTATATGGGAGGATTAATCCAACATTGTATTGAAAGAGGATTACAGCGCTCTACTATAAAAAAACGAATAAAGGTATTAGTCAGTTTTGGAAAATGGCTAGAGCAAGAACATGGAGTACGTTTTATAGTGCCAAAAGTGAAGCACAAAAGTCAATCTCCTAAAAAACAAATTATTTGGTTTGAGGAAAAAGAATTACAACAACTTTTCGAATTTCGGGAATTTGAAATAACTAA
>JAOTYW010000048.1 GCA_029861705.1 Flavobacteriaceae bacterium | reverse complement strand
TTACAACTATAGATCGGACTGGGTATTGGATTACTTGTCGGCTTTATAATCGCCAAACTATTAGAAAAAGGGAAAGCTTCTAAAACCATACTAAATGCAAAAAGGGAAGCTTCACGTCTTATTAAGGATGCTCACAAGGAAGGAGAGGGAATAAAAAAGGACAAGATCTTCCAGGCCAAGGAAAAATTTCTGGAACTCAAAGCAGAACATGAGAAGGTTATCATCAACAAGAATAAAAAGATAGCCGAGGCCGAAAAACGTACCCGGGATAAGGAATCCCAGGTTAGCAGTGAACTGGCGAAAAAAACTAAGCTGAATGAACAGCTGGAAGGCCGTATCAAAGAAGTTACGCACAAACGTGATTTTTATGAAAAGAAACAGTCTGAACTTGAAAAACTGCATAAGAGCCAGGTACAGCAATTAGAGGTTATCTCCGGACTCTCTGCTGAAGATGCTAAAAGTCAGCTTTTAGAATCGCTGAAGGAAACAGCCAAAACAGATGCCATGGCGTATCTCCAGACCACATTGGAAGAAGCCAAATTAACTGCACAACAGGAGGCCAAAAAAATTATCATAAATACCATACAACGCATTGGAACAGAAGAGACCATAGAGAATTGCGTTTCAGTCTTTAACCTTGAATCTGATGATGTTAAGGGGCGAATTATTGGTCGCGAAGGTCGGAATATAAGGGCTATTGAATCGGCGACCGGGGTAGAGATCATTGTAGATGACACTCCAGAGGCAATTATTCTGTCTTGTTTTGATTCGGTGCGAAGGGAAGTAGCCCGTCTTTCATTACATAAACTTGTTACAGATGGCAGGATCCACCCTGCACGGATCGAAGAAGTGGTGAAGAAAACCGAAAAACAGATCGAACAAGAGATCGTAGAAGTTGGAAAGCGCACGGTTATAGATCTGGGTATTCACGGTTTGCATCCCGAATTGATCAAAGCGGTGGGACGCATGAAGTATAGATCCTCTTATGGACAGAATTTGCTGCAGCATTCCAGAGAGGTCGCTAAACTGTGTGGCATCATGGCGGCGGAATTAGGCATAAATGCAAAATTGGCCAAACGCGCCGGCTTGCTGCACGATATTGGAAAAGTACCCTTTGTGGAAAGCGAAGTGGACACACCGCATGCCATCCTGGGTATGCAATGGGCTGAAAAGTACGGTGAGAAAAAAGAGGTTTGTAATGCCATTGGAGCCCATCATGACGAAATAGAAATGAATACACTGATCTCGCCTATTATTCAGGTATGTGATGCTATTAGTGGAGCAAGACCGGGAGCGAGAAGACAGGTGCTGGATTCCTACATTCAAAGACTAAAAGATCTTGAGGAAATTGCTTTTGCCTTTAATGGTGTACAAAAAGCATATGCCATTCAGGCCGGAAGAGAACTCAGGGTAATTGTTGAAAGCGAGAAGGTCAGTGACGAGAAGGCTGCACAACTGTCCTTTGAGATCTCTCAAAAGATCCAAACCGATATGACATATCCCGGACAAGTTAAAGTAACCGTGATCAGGGAAACACGCTCGGTGAACGTAGCAAAATAATACATCACTTAATTTTACATTTTGAGTTATTCTTTTAAAATTTGCAGTTAGCATCCCTGAGATGAAAAAATAGCCGTATACCAGATGATGCCAAAACTTTAGGTATTCGGTAAATTCTAGAGCAACCAAACACATGTCCGAACCAAAACTCTGTAAAAACTGTGAGACCCAGATAGAAGGAGATTTCAACTTCTGTCCGGAATGCGGTCAGGAAATTGTTGACAACCTGACTTTCGGTGTCCTTTTCCATAATACAATAGAAAATTATTTCTCTATTGATGCACGTTTTTTCAGGAGTTTTGTTCCCCTCATGTTAAAACCTGGAGTGCTGGCACGCCGTTTTGTAGATGGTAAACGATTGTCTTACTTACATCCGGCACAGTTTTATCTTTTTATCTCTGTACTCTTCTTTTTTATTTTCTCTTTTAGTATTCGCAAGGCCGACAGTCAGGTTAGCAAGGCTCTCGAAAAAGGATTTGATTCCGAAATCGTTCCTGATTCCGTTATAGTTGAACAGGATTCAGTTGCGATTGAAAAGGCGAGGGAGGCATTCAGGAAAAATCAAAAGTACATGGGGCTTTCGGATGAAGAAGTCCAGGAAATTGATTCTGCCATTGCTTCTGGCCAGGGGCGTCCTGAATTGAATTTTTCTTTTGACAGGAAAGTATTGGATTCTTTGATCGCCAATAATGCGCCAGAAAATGAAAAACTGAAGGCCATGGGGATGAAGGAAGATGCAGACCCGTTGACAAAGAGGTTTTTTGCGCAGCTCTTGAAATTTTATAACCAAAAAGGAGATGGCATCCTACAAACCTTTTATGATACCATCCCCATTGCCATGTTCCTACTATTGCCATTATTCGCCTTCCTCTTGAAAATTTTCTATTGGCGCCGGGCCAGTTTCGCACATCACATGGTATTCTCTTTTTACTTTTTCACTTTTCTGTTCACTGCATTTTGTGTCTTGATTATAGGCGAACTTATTTGGGATATTCCTTTTTGGATAGAATTCTTGTTCTTCCTTTCCTTTATTGTTTACCTTATCCTGGCACTCAGGAATTTTTATCGGAGTAGCTGGATAGGGGCGATATTGAAAGCAAACATGGTTACCTTTATATATTTGCTCATTATTGTTCCTACGGCCTTTATTGGAATAGTACTGACCTCGTTTATGCTTTATTAAGGTGGGATTTGCTAAACTGCTTTGAATAAATTGATACTAACCGTCGCCAGATCTGAATTCGGGAATTTGCTGAAATGTTCCTTGTCAAGGAGCAAACCGGCTTTGGCTGCTATCCGGTGAAAGACTTCGATCTCAACGATATATTGATCAGAAAATCCATGGGTTGCGTCATATGCCGTAGCTGCAGTTTTACCTAGATTCGCTGCAGTTAATGCCGGGGGGATGGTATGTAATTCAATTACGAGCAGGCCGAACTTTTTTAAATAAGGCGTCCAGCGTTTTAAATGTTCGGTCAGATTCTTTTCAACCTGCGTATTTGAAAGTCGCTTGCCCCTGAAAGCATAGGCACCTGTTGAAGTGCTGGTTTCCTTTTCCGTGTCCAAATCAGGATCTTCCCATATGCGATTGTGATCCAGAAACGTGCGCACGTTTAACAAATCACCCAATTCCATACCATAATTATCCTGCAGGTCATTGGCGAGCAGATCAGGCCGGCTGATATCGCCTTTGATCACTTTTGCCCAGATATCGGCATTTATCAGATTGGCACGGGAGACTTTTAAGGCCACTTCATTAAAATCTGCGCCAACTAGAAATAGGGGATATTCATCAAGCATCTTCCCGCGTTTAGTGCGTTGCTCGATCACATCAAATAAATGTTCCAGGTAGGCCCCGTTTCCACATCCCATATCTACGATCCCTTTGGGTTGCTCGTGTATAGGTTTATTAAAGAGGGCAATAATGATGTCATCTACTTTTTTAAAATAGGCACTGTGAGCGCCGCCACTTCCCCAGACATTCATAGCGCGATCTACGTGTTTTTCAGGCTGACCTTCAGGCACATCCCACATCGCATAAGGATCTCCGAAAAGCAGGGTTTCCATATGTCTAAACGTCGGATTATAAGAAACAGTTACGCCAAAGGCGGAAGCCCTTTTCGCAAAGAACAGGCCTTTGTCAGTGAACTGGAAAGTGTCGTTCTTCCGATTGAACCATCCCAGGTGTGCAAAGAAATCCAGCAATAGGGTAAAACTTTCGGCATCCTGGTGAAATTCCTCGGCTTTAAAGGAATGCTCCATAAAATATTGGTGGAACATTCCGTTCATACCAAGGGCTACAAGAGAAGGCGCAAGCAGCATCCCTTCTATATGCTTAAGGATTTGTTCCTGAACACCGCGTTCTATTAAATCTTTGGAAGGGGTAATCCCATACCCGGATCTGAGCTTTTTTGTGATCCCCAACCATATATCAAATGGCTCTTTTTCGAATAGGCGTTTATGATATTTACCTGAAAGTACAAGGAGGCCGTATACATCTTTGTATAACTCGCAGTTCGAAAGTAAATGGGGTGTACACTCCGTTGTGGAATACTGCACCTGATCTGTTGTATTATCAATTTCCTGGTTTAACCATCCCTGGGATGCCATGAGTCGGCATGCTACATTTAAATAGCCTTCGTTGGCCTGAAAAGCCTCGGCTACTTTACTTACATTGATTTGCTTCTTTTTGAGGATATGATCCAGAACACCTTTGGTATAAAGCACATAGGTGGAAGGGCCTGCTCCCAGGCCGTCAAGATATTGGAACAGCTCCTGCCTGTATAAGGATTTTTCTTCTCGTGTTAACACTAAGAAAGAGAATTGAATTCAAAAACTTGTTTTACTTAGTCCAGCATAAACAGTGCATTGGCAAAGAACAACTTACCGCCTTCCCAAAAAGCTCTGAATAAGGGATTATCTACCATATAGACCACTTCGCCCCGACCGTGATTTTCCAGACCAAATACTAGGGTCTTGTCCAATTTCTTCTGGGCTTCACTTCCTGCAAAACCCGAAAAGGGTTTTGTCTGATCTTCCAGGTATACGGCTGTACCTCGTTTTAGATATTTATAGGAATCATTACCAAGTTTTAAGGTGAAATACGTATCGCCATAGCCATAGGCCAATGGATTAGATGTATCTACTTTGGTTTTGAAGATAGCCCCAGTGATCGCACTTTTCATTTGTTCGCGTTGAGAACTGTCAAAAGGCGCAACTTTATCTTCCAATTCCTTCTTTTCGGCTTCTTTTAATTTGATGCTAAATCCTTTTTCTCCATCAATGGCTTTAATAGATCTGCCCATGGCAATAAGCCTTCCGCCTTCACGCACCCAGGATTTTACTTCTTTAAGCCGGTCTTCAGTTATAAACTCGCCATATCCCCTACCATCCGGGAGGATAAGGACATCATAGTCTGCCAGGTCAACCCCATTGATATAATCAGCATCGATCACGGTTACCGGATAGTGAAGTTGCTGCTCAAAGAAATGCCAAATCTCGCCAAAGCGGAGTGTGCTGCTAGGATCGCCGCCCAGTAATGCAATTTTTGCTTTGGGTATCATATCTACATAGAAAGATCCAAAATCTTTTCCGCTGTCTACAAATCCGGTTTGGACAGGGGTTAAAGTTTTATTGTTTTTTAGCGCTGCATCCTTTAGATTGTTTAGGTAATCAGGCTTTCTTTCATTATCGGCATGGGTAATGATCAAGCTTCCGCGCGCATAGCTATTGCCTTCTAGTTGGAAGGGTTTATGTGCCTTGCGCACCCGGATTCCTCCTTTTAATAGATCGGCCAGAAAGCGGGCATCATTCATGCTGTTCCAATCCGCGACATAGGCATATTCTTTGGCATTCACATCCAAAGCGGGTGCTGTTCCTATCTCCCAGTTTCCACTCCCTGAACCAAGATCGGATTCTGAGGCAATGGCATTCAAGCCATAGGCATAGGGGAGAGACCAGGCGGTAATATCATAGGTAAGTGAATCCACTAATTGGGCATCGGGCTCAAAGAGCACTTTGACCAAGGTGCCCTTAGTCTGATCTGAAGAAATAACCAGGCTATTTTCACCGCCTCTCAAGCTGCCATTTTTGCCGGTTTTATAGTTATATCCTTTGGCTGAAACTCCTGAACCCTTGCCGTATTTGATTTGGTGTTTATCAAGCAAGGAAGCCAATTGTGCGAGCTGGTCTTTTCCTCCGTCAAGCAAATAGCTTTTGTACTTGAAATTTTTTCGTTGATAGAATTTACGAAACTCCGCATTTAATCTCGACTCATTATTCTTAGCCACTTCAACTGTAGATAGACCCGTTGTGTGATGATGTGAAATCCTATCCTGTAGCGTCAGCGTATCCTTGATAGCGGTGATTATACCTAATCCGGCACGTCCGCTACCGCCTTGTTCATAAGTCATCCCTATGCCCCCATTGTAGGTCGGATAGGTATCCCCATAGCTGGGATAAAAAAGATCGAAAACTTCTTTGGTAAAATAGAACCAGCCATTGGCATCAAAATACCGGGCGTGGTTTCTCCCGATCGTCTCCTGGAAATCACGTTGAAACTGGGTGATCACTTCGTGATAAGGCTGTGCCGCCGGGGCAAAGAAATACGGATTGTTCACGCCCTGTTCATGGAAATCCACATGGATATGGGGAAGCCATTCATTGAATTTCTTTAAGCGTTGCTGACTCTCAACCTGGGTGAGCCAGGCCCAGTCCCGATTCAGGTCGAACATATAATGATTGCTGCGTCCGCTCCACCATCCTTCATGGTGTTCCTTACTATTAGGATCTACATTGAAAGGGGTATTCTTATATTGATTATACCAGTTGACATAACGGTCTCTACCATCCGGATTGATACATGGATCCATGATCACCACCGTATTCTCCAGATAGTCAGATTTTTGTGTCAAAAGCTCATAAATGGTTAGCATAGATGCCTCTGTACTGACACTCTCATTACCATGTACATTATAGCTAAGCCAGACGATGGCTTTATTTGCCGAATTGCCACCTGTTGTACTCGCCAAATGGGCTTCCCTGATTGCTTCCAGATTTGCCATATTTTCTGCCGAACTAACAAAGGCCAATAACAAGGGTCTGCGTTCATTGGTTTTTCCGTAGCTGATCAGTTTAACGCGATCTGGTGCGGACTTGGCCAACTGTTCATAATAATCAACAACTTCATGATGCCTTGTAAACTGGGTGCCCAGCTCATATCCAAGAAACTCGGAAGGGGATAATAGGGGTTGGCTAAACAGGGATAAACAAAAAAAGCTAAGCAGGCCTGTGTAGAAATTTTTCATTGATTAGCAAGTGATTGGTGTGCTACCAAAGCTACTAAATAAATGTTAACTTATCATCCCAAAACCGCCATAGAATGGGAGAGGAATTCTATCTTTGGCGGGATTACGATTATTATGAAGGTTGATAAAATACCTTATAGCGATACCGGATATTTTTCCACACTCATATGTGATTATTTAGACGGGCACAAAGATGTCAGGCCGTACTATAATCGCTTTCCGAAACTTGAGGAATTTAAGGCTCAGATCGAAGAAAAAGCGAAGGGGTATCCTAAAGCATTTCGACCTGTTCTCCAAAAAGCTGTCAGCATTCAAAATAAGGTGCTGTCACTTTCCAAAACTTCTCAGAAGAACATTGAGCTATTAGAAGACGACAACACTTTTACAGTAGTTACCGGACATCAGCTAAACCTTTTTACAGGCCCCTTATATGTGTTTTACAAGATCATCTCAGTAGTCAATCTGTGTAATACCTTAAAGAAGGCACATCCGAAGAAAAACTTTGTCCCAGTTTTCTGGATGGCCACAGAGGACCACGATTTTGAGGAGATCAATTATTTCAATTTACATGGAAAAAAGTGGGTGTGGAACTCAGAAGCTACAGGTGCAGTAGGGCATTTTGCAACAGACGGACTTGAAAAATTATCTATGGCCCTACGGGCCGAATTGGGAACTTCAGAAAAAGCGCTAAAGCTTGTGGCTCTTTTTAAGGAGGCTTATGAGAATCATGAAACACTTACTCAGGCGACTCGATATTTGGCGAATGAGCTGTTTGGCAGCCTTGGACTTGTCATAATTGACGGAGATGACAAGCTGCTCAAAGAATTGTCAATCCCGCTGATGGAAGGTGATATCCTTCGGCAGCAAGGCTTTAAAAAGGTCATCGAAACTATCGAGCACTGGAAGGAGCAAAACCTGCCATATAAGGTTCAGGTTAATCCCAGAGAGATCAACTATTTTTACCTGCTACCGGGCGTACGAGAACGTATTGTATTTGCTGAGGGGGAGTATCAGGTAATGAATTCGGAGCTGCGATTCAGTGAGGAGGAGATCAAAAAAGAGATTGCCGTGCATCCCGAACGCTTTTCACCCAACGTGATCATGAGACCTGTTTACCAGGAATGCATCCTTCCCAATTTGTGTTATATCGGCGGGGGTGGAGAGATCGCCTATTGGTTGCAACTAAAGAGTGCGTTTGAAGCTTATGAAATCTCGTTCCCTGTGCTCTTGCTTCGAAATTCCGCCTTATTGATGTCGGAGAAACAAGGTGCGAAATTGGAAAAACTTCAGATTGGACTACCCGATATCTTTCTTGAGTCAAATCACTTTATTAATAAAAAAGTCAGGGAGATCTCAAATATTCTGATCGACTTCAGTCCGCAAAAAGAAATACTCAACGAGCAGTTCGGGCATTTACATGAGTTGGCTGCACAGACCGATACTTCTTTTCTCGGCGCTGTAAAAGCACAGGAACGCAAACAGATCAAGGGCCTGGAACATCTGGAGAAAAGACTTTTAAAAGCACAGAAAAGGAAACTTAAAGACCAGGTGGTACGGATGACCGAAATACAACAAGCCCTGTTCCCTAATGGAAGTTTACAGGAACGGCAGATAAATTTCTCTGAATTCTATTTGGAACTGGGCGATGACCTTTTAGCAGGCCTGCAGAAAAACCTGGATCCGCTGGATCTCCGTTTTACAGTTTTACGGTACTAGATATTCACTTATCCAGGATCCTTCGAGTTTAGAATAACGGACCTTAATATGACTCACCGGCTGTAAATGCAGGTACTCCAATTTGTAGAGGGTCACCTTGACTGCCGTAAAATAATCCTTGTCTTTTAAGAATTCAACATTGTCCGGATTATCGACAATACTCCCCGGTGGGGTTGCACTGGTATAGTCCTTTCTGTTTTCTTCTGCAATATCATTCCAATAACCCTTTAAAGTGTCTTTATCTTTGACAAGGGTAGCGATACCTTCGGCCTTGAGTTGTATTTTATTTTCCTGATCATAAAAAAGCATCCCAACTTTGTTATTCTCCTTCATATGCGTCACTTTCTTTGACCTTCTGTCTGTATAAAACAACAACTCCTTATCCTCCGTAATACCACGAAGCACTACAATCCTGAGTCGGGCCATTCGATCCAATCCAACGGTACCCAGGGTAAATATTCGGAAGGGATGTGACTTTTTATCGGCTGCTTCTTGTAGCGATTCAAAAATATTTTTTAAGTATGACTGGCTCATTATCAGTTATTTATAAAAAAGTTTTAAAAAAATTTCATAGGATAGGTAGGGTATTTCATTAGATGCTTGTTTTATAACCAAATTGCTATGAAAAAGAAAATATTCAAACCATAATTCAAAAGTTTGATTTAGTTATTATAAGTTCATGTGTTTAGGTTGGTTTTTGATTTTGAAGTAACCCTGTAGTTCGTACTACGGGGTTTCTTCATTTATACCTAATACCTAACTTATTTCACCTTGTATTCCAGTCGCATTGTGATAGAAGCAGTCTTCTCTTTGGAAGCCGTATTATAAGCACCTCCCCAACTGTAATCTTCATCTGAATATTGCCCCGTGATTTGGAAAACACCCATCCTGGCCGAAATCAGATCCCCTAATTGCCCTCCGGAATTTTCCGCTATTTTTTCTGCACGGATCCGCGCATCTTCTGTGGCCTTTGAGATCATTTCGATCTTTAGGTCAGCTAACTTACTGTAATAATAGCGCGGGGGAGTGGAATTAAATTTTACACCCTGGTTTAATAACTCGGTGATCTCCCTGGAAATTTTCTCAACGGTTGCCACATCAGAAGCTTCCACCCGTACTGTTTGTGTAAGTTCGTAGCCCCTGAAAATAGTACCTACATAATTATTTCCCTCATATTTATTATCGCGGATCTCTGAGGTCTGAACGGCTTCAAAAATAATATTTTCTTCCTTGAGACCTTTGGAGGTAAGATAATTTTTTACCTGGTCCTTGTCCCTGTTTAACTGATCAAAGGCGGGCCTGAGTTCCACATTGCTGGCGTTAAAGCGACCCTCCCAAACAATGAGATCTGAAATAAAATCCTTATTGCCCAGGCCGGTAACGGAGATGATCTGCGGCGGATTGGCACGCTTAACATAGGAATTACCAAGGAGTAATGCAGCTATAACAATAGCTGCCCCAAAGATAATTGCGGTCAGGTGTTTCATGGATGTAATTTGTTTACTTCTATAAATATACCGAAAAGATGTTTTTTCAACCGCCCAAATTTTTATTTTTGCCCATGGCAAATCAAGTCCTGATCCTCGACTTCGGTTCTCAGTATACACAATTGATCGCGCGCCGCGTCAGAGAACTGAATATTTATAGTGAAATCAAACCTTATAATAAAATCCCTGAAGATCTATCCGTGTATAAAGCGGTGATCTTATCCGGTTCCCCAAATTCTGTTCGTTCCGACGAAATATTAGAGGTGGACCTAAAAGCTATTAGGGGCGAAAAAGCATTGCTGGGCATATGTTATGGTGCCCAGTATATGGCACATAGTTATGGGGGGAATGTAGCGGCCTCAAATACCAGGGAATACGGAAGAGCACGTTTATCTGCCATCAGGGCTGATGAACCCTTTTTCTATGAGATCGCTGAAGGGTCTCAGGTTTGGATGAGCCATGGAGACACCATACAGGAATTGCCTAAAGGCGGTAAATTGCTCGCCAGCACTGCTGATGTCAAGAATGCTGCTTACCGAATTGAAGACGAATGTACTTTTGGGATCCAGTTTCATCCGGAAGTCTACCATACAATGCAGGGCAAACAGCTCCTGGAAAACTTTTTGGTACATATAGCCGGGATCCAGCAAGACTGGACCCCGGATGCATTTGTGGATACTACCATTGAAGAACTTAAAGAAACCATTGGCTCAGACGATGTGATCCTGGGATTATCCGGAGGGGTAGATTCAACGGTGGCCGCTGTTATCCTGCAGAAAGCCATTGGGGATCAATTGAATTGTATTTTTGTCAATAATGGCTTGTTGCGCAAGAACGAATTCACAGATGTCCTGGAACAATACAAACATATGGGATTGAATGTCAAAGGAGTGGATGCTTCGGCACGCTTTTTGGAAGCATTGGCAGGAGAAGCTGATCCTGAGAAAAAAAGAAAGATCATCGGGCGTGTTTTTATCGAAGTATTTGACGATGAAGCCCACAAAGTGGAAGACGCTCGCTGGCTTGGACAAGGGACCATTTATCCGGATCGGATCGAATCTGTTTCCGCATCTGGCGGTCCATCGGCAACGATCAAGAGTCATCATAATGTAGGTGGCTTGCCCGACTTTATGAAAATGGACGTAGTAGAACCGCTCAAAATGCTGTTCAAAGATGAGGTTCGGAGAGTAGGTGCGAGTTTGGGAATACCTAAGGAACGCCTTGGCAGGCATCCTTTTCCCGGACCCGGTCTGGCGATCCGCATCCTGGGGGATATCACGCCTGAAAAGGTTGCCTTACTCCAGGAAGTTGATGCCATTTTTATTGAAGGATTGAAGAAATGGAACCTTTATGACAGCATCTGGCAGGCCGGAGCCATACTTTTACCCGTACATAGTGTAGGGGTAATGGGTGACGAACGGACATATGAAAAATGTGTAGCCCTGAGAGCCGTGGAAAGTACAGACGGGATGACGGCAGATTGGGTAGATTTACCGCATGAGTTTTTACAGGAAATATCGAATGAAATAATAAATAAGGTTCCCGGTGTCAATAGAGTGGTCTATGATATCAGCTCAAAACCCCCGGCTACAATAGAATGGGAATAATATGAAAAACCTAAAGACATTAATGGCAGTACTCCTCCTGGTATTCCTGTTGCCAGGTGCACTCTGGTCGCAGAACAGGAAAACCCATATCGTAAAAGAAGGAGAGACTATCATGAGTATCGCCCGGGAATACCGGGTAACGCCTTATAACTTATTACGAGTGAATTCGGATGTGAAGAGATCCGAGGAATTAAAACCAGGAACAGTACTGGTAATTCCCGGTGCAGCGGGAGATGTTGAACAGCCGCGTCAGGAATCAGTTCAGGAAACAAATGAGGTCAAGGAAGAATTTGAAGAACAACAAAGGCCATTGGGCTTTTTTACCCATAAGGTAAAACGCAAGGAGACGCTTTTTGGAATTTCAAGAAGATATGAGATCACCGAAGAAGATATTAAGCGATATAACCAGGTACTTTATTCCAGATCTTTGAAAAAAGGCATGTGGCTTCAGATCCCTCAATACCCTGAACGCCCGGAGGTCGAGGAAATTGATCCAAACGATTATACTGTACACAAAGTGCAACCTAAGGAAACGAGGTGGAGCATTGCACATACATATGGGATCACCATTGACAGTCTGGTAGCATTGAACCCAAGATTGGCTACAGGCACAAATTACGTGGCAGCAGGCCAGGAACTTCAGGTACCTAAACCGGCCACTGCGCTGGAAGAAGAGGTGCAATTGTATGAGTCATATACAGTGCCGGCCAAAATGACCCTGTATAGCTTGAGCAAAGAATACGGGATCACGTCACAAGAGATCATAAAACTGAATCCACCGATTGTGGAAGCCAATGGTTTGAAAGAAGGCATGGTCCTTCGCTTACCACAAAAGCAACTTCCGGAATTAGAGATCAGTACAGAGAATTATGTCTTCTACGAAGTAAAACCCAAGCAAACGATCTATTCGCTAACCAGGCAGTTAAAGGTGAGCTATGAAGATTTAAAAGCCCTAAACCCAGACCTGCTTAGCGGACTGAAGGCCGGGATGGTTTTAAAACTCCCTATTGAAAAATCCGTCGATCTGGATGTAAAGAATTCTCTGGTACTTGACCGGATCGATCTGCTGGATAGTATTAATGTAAATATCAATCCCAAAATCCTGGTCATGTTGCCCTTCCGATTGAACAGACTCAATGTGGAAGAGAGTTCCTCTGCGGCCAAAACCATAGAAAAGAGCAATGCCATGAAATACAGTTTTGGACTTTATAGCGGATTGTTAGTTGCGCTGGATTCTATTGCTGAACTTGGGATCTCTGTAGACGTTAAAACGCTTGATACCGAGCTTAGCGATGAGAAAGCACGACTGCTCCTAATGGGTGAAAATTTGAGTCGATACGATATGATCTTTGGCCCTTTACAAGCCAAGGCGCTTACTGCTGTTTCCATGGAAGCAGCTAAATACGATATCCCGGTAGTAGCACCGCTGAGTTCTGAAACAGATCTTAGTTTGTCTAATGTCTTTTATTCAGTACCTTCTGAGAAAGCAATGCGGGAGAAAATGCTCTTGTATATGAAGGGGCAGGTAACGGATCAGAAAGTGATCATTATTGCAGACAATCTTCACGAGCTGGAACGGGATGAGATTTTGGCCCATTTTGAAGATGCAACCGTAGTAGATCTTACGGAAGAAGAAAAAAATATCGCCCTGGACCTGGAGAAATTTGCCCTCCTTCTTTCTGAAGAAAAGGAGAATTGGGTCTTTGTGGAATCAGATAATTCCAAGTTAGTTGCGAGCATAAGCTCTATTCTGAATTCTTCGAATACGGAATTAACTAAAGTGCGAATGTTTACAACGAACAAAAATAAGGCCTTTGAAAGTGACGTTATCTCCGGATCGCATTTATCGAATCTCCGATTTACATACCCCTCTATTAGCGGAGAGGAGAATGGGCGAGATTTTAGCAGAAAATATGAGCGTCGCTTCGGAAAAGAACCGGATAGATATGCGATCCGAGGCTTTGACCTGGGCTATGACCTTCTCTTGAAATTAGCTTATAAACCAGACCTTATCGAGGTTTCTGATGAGATCGGAGTTACGGAGTATTCAGCCAATAAATTTAACTATGCCCGTGATCTGCGCGCCGGGTATTACAATATGGCCTCTTACATTATGACCTACGACAATATGCGTATAAAAGAAGTTAGCTCCCAACAATGACGTCAAAAGTAATTTATACCGGTGAACTCAGAACAACATGCATTCATATCGCATCTGGCAGTGAATATATAACAGATGCTCCTAAGGACAATTTCGGACTGGGACAGGCATTTTCGCCAACAGATACCGTTGCTACGGGCCTGGCAAATTGTATGCTTACTGTAATGGGCATAAAGGCG
>JAOTYW010000233.1 GCA_029861705.1 Flavobacteriaceae bacterium | reverse complement strand
TACCGCCTTTACGCCTGTTATAGTCCAGCACATCGATCTGGCAAAATACAGCTTCGTCAAACGTATTATTGATATACATATCCACGGTTACCTCCTTCAAATTCATTCCTGTCAACATCTCACGGACACCGCCACCCACCCGGCCTTTACCGGTAACCAAAATTTTCACGGCCGGAAGCCGGATCTCGTTTAATTTTTCGATTAGCGCTTGCCGATCTTTCAGGCTTTGTGCTTTTGGAAGCTCATAGATCTTATGTTTAAGCCCATAGGCCCTGATACCGTTATATGCACCTACAATGCCCGCATACCGGCCAAATGCCACCAGCCTGATCCCTTGGGGATTAGTTATGACTTCATGATCGTAAAATTCAATATTCTTATCCAGGATGGTTTGTAACAACTTTCTGTTATACGGTTGTTTCTTAATGGTATGTGAGAAGAAAAAATACTTTTTATTGGAGATCAATTCGGAAATTGGGACTTCTTTTACGCCTAGAAGTACATCGCAATGCGCTATGGAATCGGACACAGTAATATCCGCATCTCTGTATTCCTGATCCGTAAAAACACGAATGGGGGAAGATTCTACGGTAATTTGAGCCTCAGGGAAGTCAGACAGGACTTTTTGGCAGGCCGCCGGGGACAGTACTACCCGATGATCGGGCGGGGTTTTTCGTTCTCTGATCAATCCGAAATGCATAGGTTTTCTTTGGTATAGAATTTGCGCAAAAATACTCGGATTTAAAGGGGTGCGCAAACTTTTTGTTACCTTGGCAATCCTTTTCTGAAGATTACGTTCTTAAACATATGGGGCCGACTGGTTTTGACAGCGAGACCAATGGCTATGTAAGCATGCCGAGCGCTGAGATACAGCTCGAAAATATCATATTTCAACTTTTTAAATGGCGAATCTAATTACGCTCTTGCCGCATAATCCGAATTATAGTAGGATCATGCCTCGTCTCTGCTAGGCAGAGAAGCGAGATGCCCCTTGGAAGCCCTTGTTGGCGGCGTACAGTTTAGGGGCACCATAAAAGTCAACAACGCGACCTTGCTGCTTCGACAAGGTTGTTTATTAAGAAGCTAAGCGTATAATAGGCGGTTTTTGGTCAGTTATACGCCGACAATCAAACAAAAACTAAGCATGTAGAAAGCATAGGTATTTCTTGTTTGGACGGGAGTTCGAATCTCCCCGGCTCCACGATCAAGCGCAACTTGTTTGCGACTTAAAACATAAGAAGCCTGCCAAGTTTACTTGAGCAGGCTTTGTTTTTTTAAGGCGCCCGGGCCGCAAGGAACGGCAAGTTGCATTTGCAGGACTGGATCTCAGGAGATCACCGAACGAAGTGAGGTACTCTCCCTACTTAATTACACTATAATCTGCCAAGTTTACTTGAGCAGATTTTTTGCTTTTCAGACACCTGGACCGCAGGGACAGCCAGCTGTATCTGCAGGACTGGATCTCATGAGATCACTGAACGAAGTGAGGTACTCTCCATGCCTAATTACGATATAATTAGCCAAGTTTACTTGAGCAGGCTTTGTTTTTTTAAGGCGCCCGGGCCGCAAGGAACGGCAAGTTGCATTTGCAGGACGGGATCTCATGAGATCACTGAACGAAGTGAGGTAACCCCTCCGGCTTCACCTTCGCGCGCCGAAGCTCGAGATATATCGAAAGCGAAGGAGGGCTTTTTAATTTTTATCTTAATCACATTCAATTCATAATTTGATTTTGGGATTTGGGTTTTGGGTTTTGGGTTTTGGGTTTTAAACCGGGATTTCCGTATCTTTTAACACTGCCCCTTCATTTATTCACTTAATAATATCATCATTATGAAAAGGTTTAGAATAACCAGTTTACTAATGGTAATGGGTGCATTACTGCTCACCAATTGCCAGGAAAAGCAAAAACAGGAATCCGCGGAAGCGGATCATGAAATTCCTGTAAGTACTTCTTCAGAGGAGGCCCTGCAAAACTTCAACGAAGGTTTAGCCCTTTTTGATGAAGGGAATGGACAGAAGGCCAGGCCACTTTTTGACAAAGCCCTTGAATTGGATCCCAATTTTGTCAGCGCTCAATGGTATCGCGCCTGGAGTGCTAATTCGGCCAAAGATTGGGGAGAAAACCGGGACAAATTCCTTGCGATGCGAGATCAGGCTAATGAAGCCGAAGCAATTATCATGGACTACTTCGAAGCCGATAAGAAGGATGATGAGGAAAAAGAGTTAGAAACAATGAAGAAACTTGTTTCTGCATATCCGAAATCAGCCCGGGCTTTGGTCTTTCTTGGAGATGAATATTCAGGATTGGAAGATCACGAAACAGGTAGATCCCATTATGAAAAGGCGTTGGAGCTGGACGAGGATTTCATTCCGGCTATTAATGCACTTGGATTTTCCTATATGTTTTCAGAACCCGTTGATTACGAGAAATGTGAAACCTATATGGCTAAAGCCGCAGCAATACTTCCGAACAGTTCTAAAACGCATATCAATTTAGGGGATGCCTATCGGGCTCAGAACAAGTTAGAAGATGCATTGGCAAGCTATAAGAAGGCCACGGAACTTGATCCCGAAGATGAAGTTACCTTATCTAAAGCAGGCCATGCGAATACATTCTTGGGCAATTATGAGGAAGCACGTAAGAATTTTCAGGATAGCCGTGCAGTAAGCGAATTTGGTACCGGTGCATTCGGCCCGGAAGCCTTTACGTATTTATATGAAAATGGGGATTATCAAAAAACGCTTGATTTCCTGAGTGAATTTTCTGCTAAAATAGATGGTATGGACATTCCGGAAAGCAACAAAACAGGGGCAAAAGCAGGCTGTGCGGGCATCTCCGTAGTAATAGCGACACACTTCAAAGATTCGGAAAGGTTAAATGAAGCCATGAAATCCTGGAAACCTCTAACCACTAAGCAAGCCGAGGATGTGGATTCAGAGTCGGCACGTTTATATACGCAAGCCAATATTCTCTACTGGGAAGGCCTGGCCCATGTTATAGAAGGAGAATTTGAAGGCGCATCTGCTAAAGCCGATATGATCAAAACTACGTTGGAGCCTATTAATGATCCGAACAAGTTAAGGCCTTACCACCGCATACACGCCCGGGTCAATTTTGATCAGGGAAATTATGACAAGGCCTTGGAGCATCTAGCTGAAATGGACGAATCCAATATTTACGATAAATATTGGACCGCCAAGGCACATATGAAGGCAGGAAATACTGATAAAGCATTAGAAATGTTTAAGGAACTTTCTACCTGGAATTTCAACAATGTAATTTATGCACTCATTCGCAATGAATCTATTGCCATAGTGGAATCGCAGAATGTGTAATACGGATAAGATTGGAAATGAACCCCGACAGATTTAGTCGGGGTTTTTTTTATGTTTCCCTGGAATATTAAAAGGTTTTGATTGCTTATCCCATTTAAGATCTTTCAACTACCTGCGACAGGCAGTTTTGTCATTTTGGATTTGTGATTTGAGGAACACCGTCCTAACTTTAATCCCTTAACACAATTATTTGTACTGCATCGTCGACATAGAAACTACCGGGAACGGGATCGTTGGTAACAAGATCACGGAGATCGCCATTTTTAAACATGATGGGGAACAAGTGATCGATGAGTACCACAGTCTGGTAAATCCTGATTGTGAGATCCCCTATTTTATTACAGGACTCACGGGTATTGACAATCAAATGGTGCGAAATGCGCCTTTGATCGCCGATATTGCCACGGAGATTCACGACTTTACCCAGGACCAGATCTTTGTCGCACATAGCGTGAATTTTGATTAT
>JAOTYW010000232.1 GCA_029861705.1 Flavobacteriaceae bacterium | reverse complement strand
ATAAATCCCTGTTTTGGAATACCCTGGTCCAATACAGTAACCAGCGCGACAATTTCGGTATAAACTCACGACTGCAATGGCGCTTTGCACCCTTGTCTGATTTATTTCTTGTCTATAACGACAATTATTTTACAGAACGCTTTGCCCCAAGATTCCGGTCCGTCAACCTGAAACTGACATATTGGTTAAATTTATAATGATATGAGAAGATTAAATATTTTAGCACTGTTAGTAGTAGTAGTACTTCCTTTTATCAATGGTAATACACATTTTCCGTTTTCGGATTTGAACAATTTAGAAGTGGCCAATCTCATGTCGAAATGGTTGAAAGAAAAAAAATTGGACTAACTTATTATATCTAAACAAAACACAATGAAGAAACTAAAATCAACTCTCGGATTTTCAACACTTTTGTGCTTTGCATTCCTTGTGCAAAACACCTTTGCCCAAAATTCATCCGTTGAACAGGAAATCAAAGAACTATCCAAGCAAAAATGGCAATGGATGGCCGATAAAAATGTGGACAAATTGGCAACCCTTTTCCATGACAAATCAAAATTTGTACATATGAGTGGTTCCTGGAAGAAGGACAGGGAACTGGAAATCATTGAAACAGGAAGCATTTGGTACAAAAATGCCGATGTTCATGATGTGGCCGTAGAAGTATTTAGCGACGACACCGCCGTACTCTGGAACCGCATTACCCTCACGGCTCATGTCAGAGGAAATGACGTAACCAACGAATTTACAGTAACCGAGTTTTATCAAAAAGAAGGAGATGATTGGAAATTGCTGGACCTGACCTTTAGCAGTGTACGGGACACTCATGCAATTGAACATAAATAAACTTCAAACCTTGGATTAGCAATTATTCTGTGGGTCAGAAAAGTTTTAACAGCTTAGGTTCCTAATTTTTCGAATTCTGAAAGTGACTCTTGCATAATATTTCATACCTTTTATCAAACCATTTTAGCATGGCAAATTTCACACTACACATCAACGGAATAAAACAAGAGGTGGATGTTGATCCCGCAACACCCATGCTCTGGGTACTGCGGGATAACCTCAATTTGGTTGGCACCAAATACGGTTGTGGCGTATCACAATGCGGGTCGTGCACCATTCACCTGGATGGCACGGCAGTAAGGGCCTGTATGACAACAGTAGCCATGGTGGGCAACCAGGAAGTGACTACCATAGAAGGCCTCTCCGAACATGGCGACCACCCGGTACAAAAAGCCTGGCTCGAAGTAGACGTGCCCCAATGTGGTTATTGCCAGGCAGGGCAGATCATGCAGGCGGCGGCTTTGTTAGACAAGAACCCTAACCCGACAGACCGGGAGATAGAAATGGCCATGAATGGCAACATCTGCCGTTGCGGCACTTATACTCGCATCAAAAAAGCCGTAAAACTGGCAGCAAATTCCTAAGATAAAGACATCTGGTTATGACACTCGTTAAGACAAAAATTGGCCGACGTGCCTTTATAAGAAATACAAGCATGGCTAGTGGCGGACTGGTCCTGGGATTTAGCTTTTTAAATTCCTGTAAGCCTAAGCAAGCCGAGACGATGGCAGCCCTTGAAATGCCCCAAGAATGGTTCGAGATCAATGGCTACTTGAAAATAGGGGATAACGGGGTGGTGACCATACTCTCACCCAACCCGGAGATAGGTCAGAATGTAAAAACGTCTATGCCCATGATCGTGGCAGACGAATTGGAAATTGACTGGGAGAATGTCATTGTAGAACAGGCACCTCTTAATACCGACCTCTACAGTTGGCAAGTAGCCGGGGGTAGTCGTTCTATTGCCAATGGCTGGCAAAGCCTGCGTATGGCCGGCGCCACTGCCCGTCATATGTTGAAAGAAGCAGCGGCAGCTGCATGGCAGGTGCCTGTAGGTGAGATCAGCGCTATTGCAGGAATACTTAGCCATGAGGCAAGCGGGAACTCCGCAGGTTATGGTGAGATGGCATCGGCAGCATCACAAATGGAAGTACCTGAGGAGGTTGAATTAAAAGAACCCTCAGAATTTTCCATTATTGGAACTTCCCGAAAGAACGTGGACGGGAAAAAGATCGTTACCGGTCAGCCTTTGTTCGGTTTAGATGTGCAGCGTGAAGGTATGCTGATCGCCACCATTGCCCATCCTCCTGCATTTGGAATGCAACTTAAATCATTTGATGCTACCCAGGCCAAACAAATGCCGGGAATACGCGATGTATTCTCCATTAAACTCTACGAAGATGATTTTAAACGGGGAGCATTCCACCATACCGCTTTTAACGAAGTCGTAGCTGTAGTCGGGGAATCCACCTGGCAAGTCATGCAGGCTAAAAATGCGTTGGATATCGAGTGGGAGAATGCTCCGGATATGTCCCATAGCATTTCCATGTTCGGGCGCGAAAATATGGTAAACCACCCGGCCGGTTTAGAGGACTCTGAGACACACCGGAATAATATGATAGGGCTTCACGTCCGTAAAGGAAGAGAGGTGCGCAAAGATGGCGATCCGGAAGCGGCTTTTGCTTCGGCGGCCAAAATCATTGAAAGGAATTATAGTTGTCCGTTCCTGGCCCATAATACCATGGAACCCATGAATTTCTTCGCTCATGTGACCGAAGACCATGCCGAATTGCTGGGACCTACCCAGACACCGGAATGGATGGAGCCAGCCATCGCGGAGCGCCTGGGGCTGCCTCTGGAAAAGGTAGATATTATGATGACCCGTCAGGGCGGCGGATTCGGCCGAAGGCTTTATGGCCATTTTATGGTAGAGGCCGCGCTGATTTCTAAACAAGCTAAAGCACCTGTAAAACTGGTATACAGTAGGGAAGACGACATGTCTCAAGGCATGTACCGTCCCAGCTATTATGCTTCCTATCGTGCTGCCTTGGATGCAGATAATAATTTAACCGCCTTCCACGTAAAAGCAGGAGGCGTTCCCGAAAGCCCGCTATTCGCTAACCGTTTTCCGGCAGGAGCGATTGATAACTATCTGGCTGAAGATTGGACAATAGACTCCAATATCACGACCGGTGCTTTTAGAGCCCCACGGTCAAACTTTATTGCAGGCGCCGAGCAATCGTTTTTAGACGAGCTGGCCGAAGAAATGGGAAAAGACCCGATTGCCTTCAGGCTAGAACTCATGGAACGGGCTGCTAAGGATCCTGTGGGTGAGCAGAACGATTATGATGCAGAACGCTATGCCGGAGTTTTAAAATTGGTACGTGAAAAATCAGGCTGGGGCCAGGATGACGGGAATAAGAATCGCGGTGTTTCAGCCTATTTCTGCCACAATTCTTATGTAGCCCAGGTGCTGGATATCACTATGGAAAACGACAATCCCGTTGTAGATAAAGTGACCAGCGCTATTGATTGCGGGATCGTTGTAAACCCGGATGCAGCAATAAATATGGCTGAAGGCGGCGCGGTAGATGGTATCGGGCAGGCCATGTATAGTGCTATTACCTTTAAAGACGGGAGACCGGAACAGACGAATTTTGATCGCTACAGGCTTATCCGCCATAGTGAGGCACCACGGGAAATAGATGTCCATTTCGTCGATAATGGGATTGATCCTACGGGCTTGGGTGAACCCCCTTTCCCACCTATAATGGGAGCTCTGGCCAATGCATTATATAAGGCTACAGGCAGGCGGTATTACCATCAACCCTTTATTCTTGACAGACCACCTCCAATAGGATAGACGATTTTTTATATAAATACACCAAAAAGCACTCTTTTTTGGTGTTTTTTGGGGTATTTTATCGATTTTTTTGCTTTTTACCGCTATTTTCTGACACT
>JAOTYW010000047.1 GCA_029861705.1 Flavobacteriaceae bacterium | reverse complement strand
CCGCCAAGCTTCTTAAACTCCAGCAATGAGTCCAGGGCATAGCCTGTATTCCTCCTGTGTATTTCAGGTTTTGGGTAATTAGACTCAATTTCTTGTCTTACGCCATGGCTAGTGAGCATCGCAATAATATCCTTGTAAATTTTAGCCTCGAGATCGTTCTGAGCTACTATTGATCGTATTTGAGCAGCGTCTACATTTTTAAAGGTAACTTCAGAACCATCCGAAAGCAAGCCTTTGACAGCAATGACTTTATCCCGGGTAACTCCATATTTAATAGAGGTAGTTCCGCTTGAATTATTTCCTACCATACCCCCTATCATACAACGGTTAGAAGTAGATGTATTGGGACCAAAGAAAAGGCCATGTGGGTTTAAAAAGTGGTTGAGCTCATCTCGTACCACCCCGGGCTGAACGGTGACTTGCTTCTTGATTGGATCCAGCTTGAGGATCTCAGTGAAATACCTGGAGACATCTACAATGATCCCGTCCCCTACGCACTGACCTGCCAGGGAAGTACCCGCCGTTCTGGGGACCAGCCCTATCTCATTTTCAGTAGCAAACCCAATTAATTCCTTGAGATCGTCGATAGATCTTGGATAAGCCACTGCTATTGGTGTTTTTCGATATACAGAAGCATCCGTTGCATAGATCATTCTTGACAAGTCATCGGTTAGAAGATCACCGGATAACTTATTTTTCAAAAGATTTATGCGAGAAATATCCAATTTGGAACAATTTTTGGCACCTAAAATAAGTTTTATTAGCACTGAATGTGCAAGGAACGAATGAATAAATTAATTTTGAACACAAATCAATACTCATGAAAAAATTAGCTTCATTACTTGGTCTCTTACTTTTAACTTCATTTAGTATACATGCTCAGGATATTTCAGACCATGCCCTTGGTCTCAGACTTGGCGATAGCGACGGCTTTGGCGCTGAGATATCATATCAAAAAAGAGTCGGCCAGTTTAACCGCCTGGAAATAGACCTCGGCTGGCGTGATAGCAGGCAATATGACGCCTTCAAATTAGCTGGAATTTACCAATGGGTAGATGTGATCGATGGCGGTTTTAATTGGTACTATGGCTTTGGTGGCGGACTGGGCAATGTGGATTTTGAACCTGTTTTAGGTACTGGTGGAACCTTTACTCCAGATGGCGGACTCTTTGTGTTTGCGGCCGGGAATGTCGGGGTAGAATACGATTTTGATATTCCATTGCTGATATCCCTGGATATACGACCCGAGCTGGGATTGATCGGATATGACGATTTCTCTGATAGTTTTGATTTTGACATAGCCCTTGGCCTGCGATATCAATTCTAATCCAGCAGCACTAGAACCAGTATCTAAACCAATTTTCCGTATTGAATTAATCTTGGCTACCTTTGCCGAGCAAAAATTGTACATATGAGATTTTTTGGACTAGGATTGATCGTATTGAGTATTCTGATCAGCAGTTGTGCTGAGAAAGTGGATGGCTACCTTCTTACAGGAGAATTCACAGGGGATCTGGAGGACGGCACCGCCGTTTATTTAAAAGCCATGAATGAACTAAATAGGCTTGTTGAAGTAGATACAGCTTATTTAGAAGCAGGCGCTTTCCAATTTGCAGGAAAGACAGAGGCACCTGAATTACATTACTTATTCATAGATCAGACACGTGGTAATATTCCTGTAGTCTTGGAAGATGGAAAGATCGAAGTAAACGCCCAAAAAGACAGCCTGGCGTTTGCCAGTGTCGAAGGCACCTTGCAAAATGAATATTTCCAGGATTATCTTAAACATTCACGCGTCATATCCTTAAAAGTGGCTTCTATTCAGTTAGACGCTTCAACAGCTTCTGCGGCCAAAGATACTGCTGTGGTTAGTTCTCTGCGTGACGAATATCTGGAATTACAGAATGAAGCACGGGATTACGAGGTGGAATTTATTAAAGGACAACCAGATGCGTTGATTTCGCTTTTACTTCTTGAACGCGTCAACGCTGGCAAAACCATTCCTGAAACCGAAGTATTAGAATTATTTAACGCACTTTCTCCTGAGCTGCAGTCGAATACGATAGGCACAAAGTTAAAAGCGACTCTTGAAAGAGGTGCCAAAGTAGCTATAGGGGCCCAAGCTCCTAATTTCTCGGCACCTACCCCGGGAGGTCAGCAGCTCTCATTAAATGAGGCACTGGGCAAAGTAACTATTGTAGACTTTTGGGCAGCATGGTGTAAACCTTGCCGGGCAGAAAATCCAAACCTGGTCAGAGTCTATGAAAAGCATAAGGACAAAGGACTTTCAATTATCGGGGTTTCCCTGGATAGAAAAGCAGAGGATTGGATCAAAGCCATCGAAGTAGACAATCTTACCTGGCATCAGGTATCTAATGTTCGTTATTTTGATGAGATAGCTGCATTATACAATGTGAGGGCCATCCCGGCCTCATTTATTCTTGATGAGAATGGTGTAATTGTAGCAAAAAACCTGAGGGGTAATGCCCTGGCTGAAAAGATCAGCGAACTTTTACCATAAAAAAACCCTGTTGTAAAAGCAACAGGGTTTTTCTTTTCTTTTTCAACTTTAGAATTTACTTCTTACATCTTCAAAAGTACCGATGACTGTAGCATCATCATCGATTTCTACGTCCCCGAAAATATTTACTTTATTATCCGATCCAAGGAATTCCAGGGTAGCACCTTTTTCAAGGATCAGATCCCCGTACAGCGTAAGATCTCCTTCAATTCTCAGGATAGCGTATTCTTCAACAACTATATTTCTTCTACGGTTATTCCTTCCTACAGTCATCATCCCATTCATCTCAAATGTGCCTCTTTCACGTATACTGACCGCATTTCTTACTGTCCATGATCCGCAGAGTAAGAGGGCGCCACTCACATTAATATTATTGAAATTCTTAGAGCCGCTATAAGCGCGTTCCTCATTTGTCAGGACAATTAACTTTGAACTACCCCTGTATTCAGGAAGGTCTTTACAACGCTCAACCAGGCTTGCACTTGGACGATTAAATTTTATAATTTGAACTCCCTCAGTTCCTGAAGCAGCAATTATATAGTCTCCTTTGGTAGCCAAAAAGTTCATAGACCCTTCTAATTCGAGGATTCCCACGACCTCAAATGAACCATCAGGCAGTTCTTCCGATAAACATAATCCGGCACCACCGTTAGCCATTAAGATGACATTTTCATTAAGTCCGACCGCATTTGTGGTCTTATCATCCGGGTTTTCCAATATCGGGTTTGTAGGTATATTAATATGTTCGAGAAGCGTACCCGTGCTTGCGTCATAAATACCTGCCCCTCTGGAAGCTTCAGGAACAAGTATCTTGTTATTCCCAAAATCAAGTGTTTTTTTGGAGGCGAAACCCAGATCACTATTGATTGGGAATTGCAGGGTTGTCTGAATATTTTGGTCAAGAATGGATACTCCTGTTTCGGCATCTAATATGGCTAGTTGAGATCCGTTTATCGCAAGGGAACGCAGATCCGTGAATGACAGTTCACTAAGCATCGAGAGCGTGGTTTTATCATAGGTAGCAAGCACACCTTCAGCACCACTAGTCACATGTAGCTTATCACCATTGATTACAAGGTCTGTTGCATTTTGCCCAACCTGGAATCCATACGTTATCCCTGATCTGATATCAAACCTCCCGTTTGCTACCCTAATTTTTCCGACAAAGGAATTTTCTTCAGCGAGATTAGACAACTCGGCATCTACACCTCCGGCTACATAAACGTAACCATCATCGTACTGAAGGGAGTTGATGTCGGCATTTGTATAATACAACCTGGAAGTAAGCCTTGGATTTCTTGGATTTGAGATCCGGATAATATCGACGGCTCCTAAATAGGTTTCCCCGACCGTATTATACGATACATAGGCATAGTCAGAAGACACATGCACATGTGTGGATGTGAGTAATTGACCCTGGTACACAGGTGCTTTGATCTGGGCTATCTGCGTAAGTGGATAGTCGCCAGCTTGTTCTTCTGCATTCCTAGATTTTAATGCAGATCCTTTGGCTGCACCGTCCTTGAAAATATCCAAAGCTCCGGCATGTGAGAAGGAAATACTTTGCTGTAAAACAGCTTCATCATTTACTACCGAAACATCTTCGGCAAACGTATCCTGATATATAATGGTTTCATCTGAACAAGATACCAATAGCATAAATGTCGCCCCTAGTAGCAGGCATCGATTCTTAAACATGGTAGGTTACATTATTAGGCTAGGGCTATTACATTAACGAGGTCTTATCCTGTTTCTTATATCGACCTTATGAAAAAGAATCCTGAAAATTCACGGTTTCATTATGTCTGACTCATATTCAGATAATTAGCTTACACATAATATGTCAGAAAATTTGGTAATTTATGGACAGAAAAATAGAATTGAAGAAGATCGATTCTAAACATTTTGAGTCAGGAAATGGGATAGTAATAAGTCTTGGGCAACTTCACAGTAGTTGGGAAGTGTAAGAAAGTATTACAATTTACCAGCTTTCTCTAAGCCGAATAACAAAATAATAGGAATGGCAAGGAGAATCACCATCCAGGTTTCTGTCCAGAGTAGATCCGGTTTAAAGATCAGTGTAACTAGATAACCCCCAACAGCGCCGCCAAAATGGGCCGTATGGCCAATATTCCCAAGTCTTTTTTTCATCCCATAGATGGAATACAAAAGGTATCCGATCCCAAGGACGTATGCAGGAATAGGAATGGGGATAAGCATAATAAACAACTTCATATCTGGTTGCAACAGTATAGCCGCGTATAAAATCCCTGTGACAGCGCCACTAGCCCCTACTGCACTGTAAAAAGGTTCATCTTTATGAAAGAACAGAGCTAACAAACTCCCTGCAACTAGACTCGCCATGTAGATGATCAGAAACTTGGGTGCGCCTAACCATCGTATCACGACATCGGCAAAGAAATACAGGGTAAACATATTCATGAACAAATGCGCCACATCTACATGTAGAAATCCCGAAGTGATCATCCGGTCGCGTTGCCCGGCTTTTATAGCTCCGATACCAAACTTGTAACGTTCAAAGAACTGCATATTATTAAAACCCCGGATGGAGACCAAAACATTGACGGCAATGATGGCAATGGTAGCGATGTGTAGGTTCATAATACCCTTTATTACGGGCCAAATATAGCTATATTTGCCAACAGAAAAATACAGATGCAACTTCTAGCCTATCTTCTTACTTATCCCATAATCTGGATACTTTCTATCCTCCCTTTTAAGGTCCTCTACCTTATTTCAGATCTGTTATACTTTTTGTTGTACCGACTAGTGGGATATAGAAAGAAAATCGTTCGCACAAACCTGAATTTGGTATTCCCAGACAAGTCGGCAGAAGAACTCAAACAAATCGAAAAACGTTTCTACGGACATTTATGCGACCTGTTTATGGAGGCTTCAAAGTCCAGAGCATTGACTGTAGCGAATCTGGAAAGACGATATAAACTGTTGAATATAGAAATGCTCCAAGAGTTGGAATCTGAAAACAGTACTGTCGTTCTTATTTCTCACTACGCTAATTGGGAATGGACCGTGAGCCTGAATCACTATTTGGATTCAGAAGGTTTTGGTGTATATCAAAAATTAGCCAATCCTTATTTTGACAAGTTTATCAGGCGAACAAGGGCAAAATGGAAGCTGACGCTTATTGAACAACAGGAAACCAGCCAGGTCATCCAAGCTAACGCCGAACAAGGGTTAAGAGCTGTTTATGGATTAATAAGCGATCAATCGCCTATGGTAAAAAAGGCCCGACTTTGGTTACCCTTCATGGGGATTACGGTGCCTGTCTTCACCGGAGCGGAAGCCCTGGCTAGGAAATATAATTTCGCAGTTGTATTTGCGTCTGTAAAAAAAATAAAACGAGGCCATTACACTTTGGAATTCATTCCGATAACACTAGAAGCCGGGGAGACTGACCCGGAATATATTACCCGTAAATTCATTGAGCTATGTGAAGAACAGATCAAGGATCATCCAGAATTTTACCTATGGACACACAGGCGCTGGAAGCACAGGGATAAAGTGCCTAAAGAGTTTAAGAAGGATTAGCTAACTCTTTGATTTCCTGAATAATACGATCAGCCAAAGAATCAGCATCATTTTGATTTCCGGCTTCGGTATATATCCGAATAATGGGCTCTGTATTACTCTTCCTCATATGCACCCAGGAATCCGAAAAATCAATTTTGACACCATCTACCGTACTTACTTCCTCATCGGCATATTTATTTTTCATCGAAGCTAACAAAGCATCAACATCTAAATCCGGAGTGAGCTGGATTTTCTTCTTGCTCATAAAATAAGCCGGATAACCGGACCTTAATTCTGAAACTGGAATCCTGCGTTCCGCAAGCAACATTAAGAATAAAGCAATGCCAACCAGGGCATCCCTGCCATAGTGACTCGCTGGATAAATAATACCTCCATTTCCTTCTCCTCCAATGATGGCCTTGGTGTCTTTCATAGCTGATACGACATTGACTTCTCCAACAGCTGCTGCTATATATGAACCTCCATGACTATGGGTGACATCGCGTAAAGCCCTTGTTGATGATAAGTTAGAGACGGTATTGCCCGGCGTTTTGCTTAAAACATAGTCGGCACATGCTACTAATGTGTATTCTTCACCGAACATCTCCCCTTTTTCATCCACAAAAGCGAGTCGGTCTACATCAGGATCAACTACAATTCCAAAATCTGTCTTTTCAGAAATTACCCGGGCACATAGATCGCCAAGATGTTCTTTCAAGGGTTCCGGATTATGCGGGAAGTGGCCGGTAGGCTCGCAATAGAGTGGAATGTATTCAACGCCCAGGGCATCTAATAGCTTAGGAATAGCCAGACCCCCGGTAGAATTCACACCATCTACAACAACTTTAAAGTTAGCAGAGCGGATCTTTTCTGTATCAACCAATTCAAGGTCCAGGACCTCCTGAACATGAATATCCATATAGCCATCTTTAGGCGTTATCTTACCTAAATCATCTACCTCAGCAAATTGAAAAGCTTCATTTTCAGCGAGTCTCAGGATCTTTTCGCCCTCCATGGCATTTAGAAATTCGCCTTTGTTGTTTAATAATTTCAAGGCATTCCATTGCTTAGGGTTGTGGCTGGCCGTAAGAATTATACCCCCATCGGCCTTCTCAAGAGGTACGGCTATTTCCACTGTCGGAGTAGTTGAAAGACCCAGGTCAATTACGTTAATGCCGAGACCCAAAAGCGTTTGTTGCACTAAGTTTTGGATCATAGGCCCTGAAATTCGGGCATCACGCCCAATTACCACAGATGGAACATCAGTCTGAACATGGTCTTTGAGCCAGGTACCATATGCAGCGGCAAACTTGACTGCATCCAGCGGTGTTAAATTGCTTCCTGTGGTTCCGCCAATAGTTCCCCGTATCCCGGAAATAGATTTTATGAGTGTCATTTCTTTGTTTGAATATGGCAAATATAACTGACCCGCTTTAATTCCCTGATTTGAATTCGTAATTTCGACCGAAACCCGCCTATGAATTTCCTTGCCCATATCTATTTGTCCTTTGGAGATGATGAGATCACTGTAGGTAATTTTATTGCCGACAGTATACGCGGGAACAAGTTTTCCCACCTCCCTCCAAACATCCAAAAAGGTATTCGACTGCATCGGGAGATCGACACTTTTACAGATGCCCACCCAATAGCCAGGCAGAGTAGTAAAAGACTTCATGTCAATTATAGTCACTATAGCAGGGTTATTGTCGATATCTTTTATGACCATTTTCTCGCCCGCAATTGGGATACATATTCGGATATACCGCTCGAAGATTTTACAGAGAAATTTTATGATATGATCGAGACACATTACCCGATTCTCCCTATAGGCATCAAGCGTATGATGCCATATATGATAGCAGATAATTGGTTGTTAAGCTATGGAACCATAGAAGGAATCGGGCGTGTTTTGAATGGTATGAACCGCAGAACACAAAACAGGAGCAAAATGCAATATGCTATTGTAGATCTGGAAGCACATTATGGAGAATTTGAAAGAGAATTTTCCCTGCTCTTCGAAGAATTAATTATCTTTTCGCGCCAAAAAATGAAGTCGTTATGAAATATTGTATTCCCTTTTTCATTTTACTAATTCTCTTTAATTGCAAACCTGCTCCTGCCACTCCAACAGGCGAAGTAGCTGAAAGCGCCATGGTAGTCTCGGCAAGGAAAGAAGCTTCCAAAATAGGTGTTGAGATCCTTAAAAAGGGAGGAAATGCCTTTGATGCCATGGTAGGTACAGACCTGGCCTTAGCTGTAGCCTATCCTTTTGCAGGAAATTTAGGAGGTGGTGGTTTTATGGTCTACAGGCAAAGTAATGGGGATGTTGGTGCCTTGGATTATCGCGAAAAAGCTCCTTTAAAAGCACATCGGGATATGTATTTAGACAGCACAGGCAACGTGATCCCTGGCATGAGTACGGAAGGGGCCACAGCAGTTGCCGTTCCCGGAACCTTGGCCGGATTATTTGAAGTCCATGAAAAGTTTGGAACCCTGCCAATAGAAGAGATCATTGCCCCTGTCATTGTACTTGTGGAACAGGGTGTGGAAGTTACGGAGAAGCAGGCAAATCGACTAGAATACTATCGGGACCAGATCATGAAAGTAAATGGTGACAATACCCTATTTTATACCAGCTGCACGGCAGGGGATACTTTGAGATACCCGGCCCTCGCAAATACCTTGAGGCGAATTGCCAAAAATGGGAGAGATGAATTTTACAAAGGGGAAACGGCAAAGATCTTGGCCAAATTTATACAGGACAAAGGAGGTTTTGTAACTGAAGAAGATCTAGCCGCTTATGAAGCCCAATGGAGGCAGCCCGTAATTTTTAGCTATAAGGATCTGAAAATAATTTCCATGAGTCCGCCCAGCAGTGGAGGAGTTACCATGAACCAAATCTTTAAAATGATAGAACCCTATGATATTGGGGATTATGATCATAATTCTCCGGAGGCCGTGCAATTGCTTACTGAGGCTTTTAGAAGGTCGTATGCAGACCGGAATTACTACCTGGGCGATCCTGATTTTGTTGATATTCCACTTGATGTACTTCTTTCAGGGCCCTATTTAAAAGAACGAATGGATTCGTTTACCTGGGATCAGGCAACTTTATCTTCCGACGTATTACACGGCGAAGTGCTGATCGCCGAAAGTATGGAAACCACCCACTACTCCATTGTAGATCAATTTGGAAATGCCGTATCTGTGACCACAACTTTAAATGGTGCCTACGGCTCCAAATTGTATTGCGATGAACTCGGTTTCTTTCTCAATAATGAAATGGATGATTTCAGTGCAAAGCCAGGGGTTCCCAATATGTTCGGACTTACAGGTGCCGAAGCAAATAGTATAGCTGCTGAAAAACGTATGCTGAGCTCTATGACGCCTACGATCGTTGAAAAAGATGACGCTTTGTGGTTAGTCGTTGGCACCCCGGGAGGTTCCACCATCATTACGGCAGTCGCCCAAACAATATTGAACGCATATGAATTCAATCAAAGTATGCAGGAAGCCGTCAATTCGCCGAGGTTTCACCATCAATGGCTTCCGGATTTTATCGTATTTGAACTCGGTGGATTTTCAGATGCCGTTAAAGAGGAATTAAAGTCCAAAGGCTATCAGATTAACGAGGACAGGACACCGGTGATAGGAAAAGTTGATGCTATCCGGGTTCTACCAGATGGTCGCTTAGAAGGCGGAGCAGATCCCCGAGGCGATGATACGGCGGTTGGTTATTAGCTGCTACAACTCGGATAAACCGTATTCATTTAAGACCACTTGCCAGGTTTGACTTTCAATGATCTCCAGGATCTTCTGTGAGATTGCCCATTCCAGAGTTTCACGCTCTTTTGGGAGTCCGAATGCATACGATTGCCGGTCAAATTTTAAAGGCAGTATACTGATCTCAGAAAGAGTTGAATCTTTGCTTACCCGGTATCGCATAATAGGTTCATCATAAATGAAGGCATCAAGCTCTCCGTCCCGCAATGCATAGGCCCCGGGAAGAACCCCATCGTATAATCGGATATCATTGAAAAAATGATTCTTTAAAAATCCGACAGTACTCGTATTGTTTACTGTACCAACCCGTCGTTCTTGAAATGAGGTAAAAGAATTCTCGGTACTACTTAATTTATTTACTGTAAGGCTTGACGCAATACTTGCCGTTAAACCGGAAATAAACAGAAGTCCGGTAAACATCAGAAAAAGAGCAGTAAGTTTTCCCTTGGTACTTATGGGTGACTTATCACCATATCCCACTGTTGTTAATGTGACCATGGACCACCAAAGGCCATCCCATATGCCTTTGTAATTCTTTCGGAAATTTGGATTTTTTTTTCGCTCGAAATACCAGCCTGCAAGTCCAAAAATTGCTATGATCAAAATCAGGGCCAGAAAGCCTCTCAAAAAGTTGGTGTTTAAAAAACCTTTTAAAAAAGCCAATAATTTATGAAGCGAGCTCTGACTGGCAATAGCTACCGTGGCATTGGAAGCATAATAGGATTCGCTAAATTCCATAGTTCTGTGCCGCTCTGCAGTTATTGTCAGGGGGTTTATACTGAGATCTATAGTTCCTTCTTTTAAGGCATTCAGCATATCTGTAAATTCCATTTCTTGTAACACAAAGGGCTGGTTAATTCCTTTTGCCACCTCGTTCCAAAGCCAGATATTGATACCATTTAATGCCTGGCCCTCTTCCTGTATAATAAAAGGAGGAGATGATGTATATCCCACGATCAAAGTGTCTTTAACACCCTGAGCTGAGGTTAATAATGTTAAAAGAGAAAAGATGATGATCAAAAAAGTACGCATGTTGGTATTTCAGGTTTGGTCTCCTAAATATACAATTTATGCGAAAGGAAAATTGAGGTTAACCGACTAGGCCATTACTTAGTGATCTGGCGTTTAAGATCTTCCATGGATTCCTGTAATTGCTTAAGCAATCCCTTTTCCGTGCTGGCATCTACGCCAAAAGTGAGTTTACTGCTTACCTCCCAAATTTCCTGCACTTTATGGGGTTCAATATCATAAGGCGGATAGTTCTCATTGAGAGATATCAACATGATATGCTGTGAATTTGGTGATTTCTCTACTTTCTTGACCAGGACAGCATCGTCCAGAACAATGACATAGATCTTATTCGGGCTCACATTATCAAAAGATTCCAACGCCCGGGCCAATACCCATTCTTTTGGTTTCAGATTCGGAAGCATGCTATCCCCTTCTACCTGAAAACCTCTATAAGTTGCATTCCTGAATTGCGGTAGTGGGAGGTCAAATGCAGGCAATTGTTCGTACCAGCTGGTATCCTGAATATTTTGAGGATAGCCGGCCGCTGCCTTGGCATTAACCAAAACAATGTTCTCATTTTCGGCAGAATCAACCGTAACTACTTTCGGAATGACACTCACCTGCGAAGTATTAATGTATTGTTGTGAGCTTTCACCAAATAGCCAGAGAGGGTTGATCTTAAACTGTTTTAGAAGTTCTGCCACAACTTTACCAGATAATTTCGTTCTGCCTCTTTCAATATCGGCAGTTGTATTAGATATTCCCAATAGCTGCGCAAATTCTGCCTGTGTATGTCCTAATGAACGGCGCAATTCGCTGAATCTTTGTAAAGTCACATCGTTTTCCATAAGCGGTAATTATGATCATTTTAAGTAGAACACCAGGTTCCTATAGCATCAAAGATACATAATTAGGATATATTCCAAAAATTCTTATGGAATATTTCCATAATTAGGAATATTTCCATAATTTTGGAAAAAATACAACAATGGGCATATCAGAAATACAACAAGCACTACGCTCGGTCGCACTTAAAGGAAGTTTGGATACTTTCAGGACTCAGACCGGTACGGATTCATCAGGATTGCTTCCCGCAACAGTTAATGCAACCACAGTCCCAACAAACAAAAATGGCCTGCAACTAACATTATTTTAAGCGTATGAAAACAATTGAGCACATTTCGTATGACGGTTCTTTTAACGGCTTCCTTAGTGTTGTCTTTACCATCTTTCAACAAGAAGATCTCCCACTGGGGATCAAAGCAAAGAAGCAGGAAGACCAGGATCTATTTCCAAGTGAAGCGTATATAGAAACGGATCTTGGCAAAGCCAGACGCGTATGGAGAAGCCTGGAAAAGAAAAGCAGCAATACAATAAAGGGGATCTACTTTGCCTTTTTAAGTGAGCAAAGTGATATAGAGTTGCTCTTATTCCGATATATCAAATCCATTTTCAACACCACTTCTGAAGCTACCTTATTTGATCCCAGAGAAAAGACCAGGATCTTTCAATTGGCTAAAAATGTAGCCAAAGAGAAACAGCGCATTGAGACTTTTACTCAATTGTCTGAATGTAGTACGGGCTTGTTAAAAGGCAATATTCAACCTAAGTATAATGTCCTCCCATTAATTTCAAAACATTTCAAATCACAAAATGGAAATTATCCCTGGATGATCACAGATACGAAAAGAAATTTGATTCTATCTTATGATGGGTTATACCTGGGAATACAGCCCTTTCACAAGATTAATACCGATGGGCTCAAGAAGTTAAAACGCCCCTTTAGTTCTTCGCTGCATATAGGGCAGAAAATCGCAGTCTGATATTGGATTTAACCAAGAACTGGACGTTACATATCTAACTAAATAGGAGATTAGGGTTGCTTCGCTTTTAGATGCCAAAAGCGTACCTTTGCACTTCTGCACTTTTGGCATGATCCAATACGAAGAAAACATAGAAGTTAAAGGGGCTCGTGTCCACAATTTAAAGAATATTGATGTCAGTATTCCGCGAGAAAAATTGGTGGTTATCACCGGCTTATCCGGTAGTGGAAAATCATCTTTGGCATTTGATACGATATATGCCGAGGGCCAACGAAGATATATTGAAACGTTTTCTGCTTACGCAAGACAATTCCTTGGGGGTTTGGAAAGACCTGACGTAGATAAGATCGATGGCTTATCTCCTGTAATCGCTATAGAACAGAAAACCACTTCTAAATCCCCTCGCTCGACGGTAGGAACGATCACTGAGATATACGACTTTTTACGCCTGCTTTTTGCCCGAACGGCAGATGCATACAGCTATGTTACCGGGCAGAAAATGGTAAGCTACAGCGATGAAAAGATCCAGGAACTGATCCTGGAGTTGTATATGAACAAAAGGGTCAATATCCTCTCTCCCGTTATAAAATCCAGAAAAGGGCATTACCGGGAGCTCTTTGATCAAATTGCCAAGCAAGGCTTTGTAAAAGTTCGGGTAAATGGAGAAATACAGGATCTGGTCAAAGGGATGCGCCTGGATAGGTATAAGACTCATGACATCGAAATCGTAATAGACAGACTGGCCATAAACAAAAAGGAAGATATAATTAAAAGACTGTCTGAATCCATTAAGACGGCGATGTATCATGGAGATAATGTGCTGATGGTTCTCGAAGAAGGAGATGCTACGCCCCGTTATTTTAGCAGGGATCTGATGTGTCCTGTTTCCGGTATATCCTATCCAAGCCCGGAACCTAACACCTTTTCATTTAATAGTCCCAAAGGAATGTGCCCTTCTTGCCATGGTCTTGGACATATATTTCAGGTTAATGAATTTAAAATCATCCCCAATAAAGAGCTATCCATTCACTCAGGGGGTATTGCCCCTTTGGGAGAATTCAAGAAATCATGGGCATTTAAGCAGTTGGAGACTATTGGTCAGCGTTACAATTTTAGTTTAAGCGATCCCATTAGCGACATACCTTCAGAAGCCATGGATGTGATCCTGCACGGTGGTGAGGAACAATTTGATGTAGATTCAAAGTCCCTGGGTGTTTCCAGATCCTACAAGATAGATTACGAAGGGATTTCCAATTTCATTCAGCAACAATATCAAAATGCAGATTCCACTGCGATAAAACGCTGGGCAAAGGGTTATATGGATAAGAAGAAATGCCCTGAATGTGAGGGTGCCCGACTGCGAAAAGAGTCCCTTTATTTTAAGGTCAACGAGCGGAATATCGCAGAACTGGCCCAAATGGATATTGAAGAATTAGCCGCATTCTTTGACACCTTAATGGACGAACTAAGTCCTTCACAGCAAAAAATTGCGGAGGAA
>JAOTYW010000046.1 GCA_029861705.1 Flavobacteriaceae bacterium | reverse complement strand
TACGTGTTTTGGGGATAAGAGAAAAGGTAAAGCTGACTTCCTGAAATCCCTGGAATCTGTGATTGTGCAGCGCAAGGAAGGAGCTGATGCATCTGAAAGTTATGTCGCCAGTTTGTTTAACTCAGGGATACAAAAAATTGCCCAGAAAGTTGGGGAGGAAGCTGTGGAATTAGTCCTGGAATCTAAGGACGGCAAAGATGAGGACTTCCTGAATGAGGCGGCCGATCTGCTCTTCCATTACCTGGTCTTGCTTCAGGCACGAGACAAAAGCCTTGAAGACGTGAGTTTGGTCCTGCAAAGGCGACATAAACAATAGCGTTAAGATTTCGTAAAAAATCCTGAGCAGCCCGTAAAAATAGGTACATTTATGTGATGTCCATGAGAACCCGAAAAGGATTTAAATTCACTGAATATCAGGCAGCAGATCTCTCGCCTTTTGATAAGCTATTTGATATTTTCCAGGAATTGGTAACTCATACCAGTGGTGATGTTGAAGAAGCCCTCGATTGGCTGCGGGAACTGGATAAAGAATATGAGCTAACAGATGAGTCTTATACCATTGACGATTTTATCGAAGATCTGAAAGCCAAGGGATATTTACGCGAAGAATTCAAGGACGGTGGTGCTGACGGAGATGGCGTAGAAGGAGAGGAAGGCAGACCCGGACTTTCCATGACATCAAAGATGGAGCGCTTACTTCGGTTACGCGCCCTGGATCAAATTTTTGGCAAGCTTAAACGCAGCGGATATGGTAATCACAGGACTGGTAAAACAGGCCTGGGAGATGAGCACACCGGCGATTTCAGGTCTTACCGCTATGGCGATACACTCGATAGCATTTCCATGACGGAGAGCCTCAAAAATGCCCAGATCAATCACGGTATCGATCAATGGTCCTTTACAGAAGACGACTTAGTAGTAGAGGATACTTATTTCAAAGCCCAGATGAGCACCGTGCTTATGATCGATATCAGCCACAGTATGATCCTCTATGGGGAAGATAGGATAACGCCTGCAAAGAAAGTGGCCATGGCCCTGGCAGAGTTGATCACAACTAGATATCCTAAGGATACACTTGATATTCTGGTTTTTGGGAACGATGCCTGGCCCATTTCTATTAAGGAATTACCCTATTTGAAAGTAGGCCCTTATCATACCAATACCGTTGCCGGACTGCAATTGGCAATGGATGTTTTAAGGCGAAAGCGGAATACCAACAAACAGATCTTTATGATCACGGATGGGAAACCCAGTTGCCTGCGATTGCCAGACGGACATTATTATAAAAATAGTGTTGGCCTTGATGATTTTATCGTAGAAAAGTGCTATACCATGGCACGGCAAGCACGAAAATTGCATATTCCCATTACAACATTTATGATCGCTCAGGATCCCTATTTACAGCAATTTGTCAGGCATTTTACAGAAGCTAATAAAGGCAAGGCATTTTTTACCGGCATTCAGAATCTGGGTGAAATGATATTTGAAGATTATGAACAAAACAGACGCAAACGATTAAAAGGATGAATCCAAAAAATATACAAACCCTCGGCGATCTAAAGAAAGCTGGATATCAGTCTAAAAGTATCAAAGACGAATTGCGTGATAACTTACGAGAAGCTATTAAGAACAATGTGCCTGTTTTTAAAGGCATTTGGGGCTTTGAGAATAGTGTTATACCAGATGTAGAACGCGCAATTTTATCCCGGCATAATATTAATCTGCTCGGCTTGCGCGGCCAGGCCAAGACGCGCATTGCACGACTTATGGTAAACTTACTGGATGAGTATATCCCATTCGTAGCTGGATCTGAGATCAATGATGATCCGCTCCAACCTATATCACGTTTTGCAAAGGAGCGCATTAAGGAAGAAGGGGACAAGACCCCGATTGAGTGGTTGCATCGGGACGAGCGTTTCTATGAGAAACTGGCCACACCTGATGTTACGGTTGCCGACCTGATAGGTGATGTGGATCCGATCAAAGCAGCCAATTTGAAATTGTCTTATGCAGATGACAGGGTAATACATTTTGGTATGATACCGAGGGCAAATCGTTGCATTTTTGTTATCAATGAGTTGCCGGATCTGCAAGCTCGGATTCAGGTATCCCTTTTTAATATCCTGCAGGAAGGGGACATCCAGATCCGAGGCTTTAAATTGCGACTTCCCTTAGATGTTCAGTTCGTTTTTACGGCCAATCCTGAAGACTATACGAACAGGGGCAGTATCGTTACACCTTTAAAGGACAGGATCGGTTCACAGATCCTGACGCATTATCCGGAATCCATTGATATTGCTAAAAAGATAACAGATCAGGAGGCACAATTAGATACCCGGCAAACCGAGGCCATCTATGTGCCTGAGTTGGCCAAAGACCTATTAGAACAGATCAGCTTTGAGGCGCGTGACAGTGAATTTGTGGATAGAAAGAGTGGCGTCAGTGCCAGAACAAGTATTACCGGATTTGAAAACTTATTGAGTACTGCCGAGCGACGTGCCCTGGGGGCCGGGGATGAAAAAACCTCTGTGCGATTAAGTGATTTCACTGGGGTAATCCCGGCTATTACTGGAAAAATAGAATTAGTATATGAAGGGGAGCAGGAAGGCGCAGACAGTGTAGCACTTCAGCTCATAGAAGAAGCGATCTCAAGTCTTTTTCCATCATATTTTCCGCCTATCAAGAAATTGGAACACAAAGAAGCCGAAGGCCCATATGACGAACTCATTCATTGGTTCTTTGAAGGAGAAGGCTTTGAATTGCTTGACGATCTGACCGATGAGGAATACCGAGATCGGATAGATGCAGTAGCACCCTTAAGGGAGATCATCAAAACCCATGTCGCTGATCTGGACGAAAAAGACAGATACTTTTTATCAGAGTTTTTGCTTTGGGGCCTGGTGGCCCACAAGAAACTGAGCAAACAACGCTTCAGTCAGGGCTACGAGATAAAGGACTTGTACGGCAGTTATATTAGCCGACTTTAAAACAGTTGGATTTTTACTCAGACATGTCTGCCGGAGACCAGTTGTCCAGGTCTTCCGTGCTATTTTTGAAAGAAAAGGAGCCAAAAAGTGCTTTTCTGTGTAGAAAAGTTCGCAAACTTAAAAGCATGAGCAAACCATAGAGCACAATCATGCAATAGCTTCGTACGAAAAAGGAGTCGGCCACAATATAATTTTTCAGGTCCCGTGTTTCCTGAAGCCCTATAATGACATCTACCATTAAATAGCCATAACCGAACCAAACAGCATACATGATCAATTCCATTTTGCGTATGCGTTTATTTGAAACGCCATGGTCATTTAATCGTCGCCATAAATGGCGCACATACCAAATATTTAATAAAGCCAGCCCGGTAAACACATAATTTTCAGGGATACCAAAATAAAATCGATCGGTATGCATACCGTAAAAATTAAATGCACTTAGCACAACCAATATGATCAACGTAAATGTGATCTCAATTTTTAGTTCTAAGGCTCTGGGAAGAATAAATTTTAATGCTTTGGGCCATTTCAGATTGCGCAAAAAAGTCGGTACTATATTACCGCTCTTAGAATTAAGGAAGGCAGAAAAGGAGTTTAGGAGTAATCGTAATTGTGTCTTCATGTTCATTGATTAAAAAGACCTGGTTACTTTTACTTAGGTATTCACGATGAGTAATTCTATAACGCAAAGCACGTATGTATTAGTATACATTTTTCGATGAAATACACAACTAGTAAAGAAGCGTGTAATACCCATAAACATTGGGTACACAGCCAGCTGTTAAAATTAAAATTCGGCTATTTATTCTCTTTTAGAAGCGGGTACCATTTGCCATGGGTAGCACTGCGCCAAAGCCATTCCAAAGGTCCATACTTGCATTTTTGCAGCCATAACTTACTGATCCACATTTGAAGGGAAATAATAACGAAGCCCATTAGAAAGGTATATCTATTTGGGATCTTACCCAGGTAGCCTAATCCCCAACCGTAAAAAATCGCTGCGCCAATTACACTTTGCAGGATATAATTTGTCAGCGCCATACGACCATAGGGCGCAAAAAGGAGTAGTAACTTTTGCCAACGGCTCCTGGCAAAAAGCCAGACAAAGAAAGCCAGGATCAATAGTGTTAGCGAAATATTTGCCAGATCCATTCCTGTAAGTCCGAACATAGTCCACCAACTTTTCAGGCTGAATTCTTGTCCCATTTGCGAAAAGGCAGCGATAGTAATCCCAAGCGCTACAACCAAACCAATTCCGCCCGCCCAAAACAGGTTGGATAATTTACCAAGATGTTTTTCAAATTCATGTAAGAATCTATATCGGCCTACTAGAAGACCCAGAAGAAAAAATGCGAATGTCAGAAAACCTCGATAAAAAATGCCAAATTGAAACTCCATCTTCATCAGTTGACCTTCTGTACTATTGTCCAATCCTACTTCCCAAAAACTACCGCTGCTAAGCAGTTCAAAATACGTCTCAATAGCAGCGGCATTTGGAGTCATTTCATAATCAAGAAATAGAAGTCCATCCGGATTTAAAGCAAAAACCAGATACCGCCCCACACCGAGGAATATGAGCGCTACAAGGATCAGCAGTGTTTTTGTATTCACTTTGTGAAAAGGGATCAGAAAAATACCGAGCAAGGCATAGATACTTAAAATATCGCCTCTATATATAAAATGATGCCCCAGTCCAATTAGAAGAAGAAGTAGCACGCGCCAAAGGAATCGCAGCGCATATTGTTTTTCTCGTTTGGCCCCGCTATCCATTTGAATAAAAAATGAGAGCCCAAATAAGAATGAAAAGAGGGCAAAAAATTTCCCTCTAAGGAGAATCTGCACAATTCCATCTACTACATAATCAGCAGCACCTGCGTGCGTTCCGGCCATATAGGCCTCATGCGGTGGGGCTCCAGTATAATTCTCAACCATATGCACTAAAACAATCCCAGCCAGGGCAAATCCCCTGAGGGCATCAATTATGGCTATTCTTTTTGAAAAAGTAGACATTTTCATTTGGATAAAAAAAAGGAAAACACCGTGCCTGAATCGGTGCTTTCCTATGTTATAAATGGTTAGTTAGAATAAAATCAAGTTAGCCATCCTTTTCGGATGCTTGATTTTGCGAATAAATATAAGCCAATTCCAATGAGAATTACAAGCGCAGGTAGCACAATACCCTGAACCGTTCCAAATGCTTCAACAGCAGATGTCATAAACCATAAGTAACCCATCTGACCCAAAATACCGATCAAAGAGACCACGAGTATAGGCTTTGCCCATTTTTTACGAAGTAATAAGGCTATGCATCCTAGTACACCTCCCCAGACGGCCAAAGCGAATGCCCCGGTCACCCAGGCAGGGGTGGCTTCAATAATAGCTAACTGTTCTGCTGGAATTTCAGCTTTATAAGCGTCACTCATACTGGTTTGAGCAAGATAATTCATGGCACCCATGCCATTCCATATCAATCCTACAACACTGATAATCCAAAACCACACATTGGGTTTGGTTGAAGAATTCTCCATCTTTTATGTATTTTATTGGTTACTTAGTGAGTTCAAAGTACAAAATTTTGATTTTGTAAAATAAAACCAGGATGTAAGTCCCCCTATGAAACCAAATTTTCAATACTTGCTGCATGTTCAATTCCTGGGTTTTAGATTCAGGGGATGGCAGCACCAACCAGGTCAGCAGACGGTGGAAGGTATGCTAAAAAAGACCCTGATATATGTACTCCACGGCATGCCGGTCAAGCTGCTGGCCTCGGGGCGAACAGACGCTAAAGTTTCTGTGGAAGCCCTACCGGTTAGTCTTATACTCAGAGAGGCCTTGCCATTTGAAGAATCTGATTTTATAAAAGAAGTGAATCGCAACCTTCCTCCGGATATACGTATTTTGACCCTTCGCGAAGTGCCCCAGGAGTTTAATGTGATCCAGGATGTACAATGCAAAGAATACCACTATTACTTCAGCAATGAAGCTAATTTTCATCCGTATTCAGCTCCTTTTATTGGCCATTTCCGGGAAACCATTGACATAGATAGAATGCGAGAGGCAGCACCTCTTTTTGAAGGCACTCATAGCTTTGAATCCTTTTGCAGCCGCTCTCGAGGTAAAGCCTCATTTGAACGCAACGTGCAGTTGAGTAAAATTGAAGTCAACACGTATATGACTGCCCCTCACATGCCAGAAAGTTGCTATGCATATATTGTCAGATCTAATGGTTTTTTGCGATATCAGGTACGTATGATGGTGGGTGCCCTGGTAATGTTAGGCCGGGGGGAAATACACGAGACAGATATCCTTAAAGCTTTAAGAGGGGAGGAGCAAGTGGGCATTACCACTGTGGCGCCTGCGTCGGGATTGCTTTTAAAGGAAGTATCTTATAAATAAATTGTAACTTCAGCCTAAAGACTGCAACTATGCCGGGGTGGCTTACAACCATACTATTAATTGTCGCCATATATCTTGTCATCAGTATCGCATTATATGTGGTTCAGGACTATTTTCTTTTCAGGCCTGAAAAATTACCGGAGGACTTCCAGTTTTACTACGAACACCAGGAATTTGAGGAATATAATATTGAAACCAGGGATGGGGCAAATATTAACGGACTGCGTTTTAAAACATCCAATCCTAAAGGGGTAGTATTCTATCTTAAAGGGAATTCACGCAGTATTAAGGGCTGGGGAAAATTTGCTGTGGACTTCACACGTCACGGATATGATGTGATCATGGTAGATTACCGGGGGTTTGGTAAAAGCACGGGCAGGCGGTCTCAAAAGGCAATTAAACGCGATATGCAAATGATCTATAATAAGATCAAAGAGAATGTTGCAGAAAAATATATCATTTTATACGGTCGTTCACTTGGATCCGGATTTGCGGCCAAACTCGCTTCCATGAATAATCCACGAATGCTGATCCTTGATGCACCCTATTATTCTCTGAGCAAGGTGGCTAAAAAATTCATTCCCTTTATGCCCTTGTCCCTGCTGATCAAGTTTCCCATGCCTACTTATAAGTGGATGCGCTACGTTCAATGTCCTATTCATATTATACACGGCACCGACGATGCGTTAATCCCATATAAGACCAGTGTGAAGCTCTCCAAAATTAAACCAGGTCTCACTACTTTGCACACCGTGATTGGGGGGGGACATAAGAACTTAAATAATTTTGAAGCCTATCATCAGATGCTGAGCCAGATCGTCAATTCAAAACCGGCATCAGTAAATTTAGATGGGAGCAGTTTTCCGGAAGATAAAAAAACTAAACAGGTGAATGCGTAAGATCAGGCAATTTCTTGTTCTCCTGATCGGGGCGCTTATCTTTGCAGGAATTCTACTGTATATGTTCCAGGAGCGTCTCATTTTTCTACCTACAAAATTACCGGATTCATATACGTACTCATTTGAGCACTCATTTGAAGAATTTACGCTTGAAACCCCAGATTTAGCACGTTTAAATGCCTTGCATTTTAAAGTGACCAATCCTAAAGGCCTTATCTTATATTTTCATGGGAACGCCGGGAACTTATCCAGATGGGGTGAGGTTGTTTCTATCTTTCCCGCACAGGGATATGATGTAATTGTGATGGATTACAGGACATACGGCAAAAGCACTGGTAAGCTTAGTAAACAAGCTTTGCTGGAAGACGCAGCTCGTTTTTATGAGCATACATTAACGATATGCCCTCAAGAAGATATTATCCTCTATGGCAGATCCCTGGGCTCGGGGATCGTATCTTATCTTGCGTCACAATACAAGCCGAGACAAATTATTCTGGAATCCCCATTTTACAGTCTTGAAGCCATCGCCAAAAAGCGTTTCCCCATTTTTCCCATTTCCAAATTGTTGCGTTACAACCTCGCCTCATTTGAGTATCTGCAGGAAGTGACAACCCCTATCAGCATTTTTCACGGAGATGAGGATAAAGTAATACCTATAAGTTCCGGTCGTAAATTATTCGAAGCCATTCCTTCCTCATCAAAGTGGTTTTACGAAATCCCCGGAGGCGGACATAATGATCTCGATACATTTGCCGAGTTCCACGAGGGGTTGATACAGAGTTTGGAGCGACACACGCATGTGGAATAAGTCAAAATACTTACCTTTAATTCTCATCCTAAAGTCAATCAGATGTCGGCAAATACATTATCCAAGAATGTGCTGGGATTCTTATCCCGTTTAAAGAAGAACAACAACCGCGAATGGTTCGGGGAGCACAAGAAAGAATTCAAGGAAGTAGAGTCTGAAGCCAAGACGTTCTTTAATGCCTTGATGGAGAAATTGAAAGAACACGATGATATTGAAAAGCTGAAGCTGTTCAGAATCTATCGCGATGTGCGATTTTCAAAGGACAAAACGCCCTACCAACCCCATTTTGCTGGTTCTTTTTCCAGGGCCGGTGCGCACTTAAGAGGGGGGTACTATTTGCGGATCCGACCGGGGGAAACATTTATAGCTGCCGGGTTCTGGGAGCCTAATAAGGAAGATATCTTTAGAATACGAAAGGAATTTGAAGTAGATGCGGCTCCTTTCAGAAAAGTGATCAACAACAAAAAATTCAAATCCATCTGGGGTGATCTCGTTGGGGATGCCGTAAAGACAGCCCCCAAAGGTTTTAACAAAGAAGATCCGAATATAGACCTGATCCGGAAAAAGCAATTCATATTTGTCAGGAACTTCACTAACACTGAAGTCAACGCTCCGGGATTTATAGACGAGGTTAATAAATCTTTTAAGGCAATCCGGCCTTATTTTGACCTGATGAGTGAGATCCTGACTACAGACCTAAACGGAACGTCTTTATTGAAGTAATGCAGCTTCCTCAAAGAGCTGCATCTGGTCTTTAAGCCTGTTTATCACCATTTGCATCATACGTTTGTTAAGCGCAGAAGAATGTTGCTGGTAAAGACCGTATTCTTCCAGTGTAAACTGCCCGATGATCATACCTTTTAACGCATTTCTAAACTTGATGTCTTTTTGAATGGCATTTTCAATATAAACTTCCCGAGCTCCGGAATCAAGGGCGTAATACGCATTTTTATGCTTGCTGATATAATGCCTGAAAACGGCGAGGAAAAGGTTATTCTGTGTTTGGAGGATAGGGCGGAGGGTGGTGTTTTGGAAGCGTTCTTCGTCGGACATCTCCGGATTCAACCTGGCTGATGGAACATCAGGCCTGCTCTGCAGCAGGGCTTCAGATCTGCGCATCATAAACGAGTTTTTATAAAGGTAGGAGAAAGTAAATTGTGCCTCAATTGATATTTGGCAAGTTGTTAACTTGCTTATGAACACAAATTTATGCTCTAATCAGCTGGATACCACAAGGGAGAACAGGTCAGATTTTTATCATTAATTAACTTTAAGTCAGATAATGTATCTATTATTGTATCAAGCATTTGCGTTTCTAATTGAGAGTGGCTCCAGTCTGTAATGCCCAGCCATTCTTGAATGTCTTCAATGGATTGATCATAGCGATTGCTAAAGGTGCGGTCTATACTTGGGATGTATCTGAATTCTGCTGTATACGTATTGATCACTTCTAAAATATGGGGAATAAGTTTAGCTTTTTTATTGATAAAATCCTGAGAAGCTGCTATGACAAAACAGGGCCAGGGCGTGGTACAGTCATCGATGCGACGAAATATTTTTTGGTCTACTAAAGGTTTAGTCGTAAAATGCTCCCACATAAAGTAGTCGGCTTTCCCATTGCTTAAGGCTCCCACAGCCCCTTGCAAGGTGCCAATAAGCTCAAATTCCAACGCATCTGTCTTCCAGCCCATTTGTTTGGCGTGCACATAGGCCATTAAATGACTGCCGCTGCCATACCTGCTGATAGCTGCTTTTCTACCCTTTAACTCTTCCATGGTGTGGTATGGTGAATCATAACCTACATGAATACCCCATAATAACGGGCTGCCCACATACATTTGGATTATTTGGGCAGGAACCCCGTCATAAATGGCCTTACAAATTCCTTCGGTAAGTACTATGGCAATGTCGGCCTCCTGATCCTGGAGCATTTGACACATTCGACCCGTCCCCTGGGGAATATCTTCCCATACCAGGTCTATATCCCGGGCCCCAAAGGCGCCTTCTTCAATGGCAAAATGCCATGGCATATTAAAATGTTCCGGAACACCAATAATCTTTACCCGTTCCATGCCGACCTGATTTTCTGAAGTGCAAATTCGATCAATTTATCGACAGAGGCCGCAGGATCCGGGGAGAATTGTCCGTTGGCACGATTCGCCAAAATACAATTGATAGAATACCCATGGTGGCCAAGGAGGGCTGCAAGTCCGTAAATAGCAGATGTTTCCATTTCAAGATTCGTAATGCGTAATCCCTGGTATTCAAATTCTGCAAGCTTTTTAATGAGGTTTTGTTCTCTTAAGTCGACACGCAATTTTCGACCCTGTGGACCATAGAATCCTACATTGGTGCCAATGAATCCATCGATCAGCATGGGATCGGCAAAAAGGGCCTTCATCTTTTCACTGCCCTTTACAACATAGGGCCTGGATTGGCGGGAGGGCCAATTGGTGGCCTTTATAAAGGCTTCTTGTATCTCGGTTTCCTGCACGTGCTCGCTCTCGTAATAGTGAATTACATTGTCGAATCCTATGGCATGGCTGCTCCCAAGGATATCGTCTACATTTATATGTGCTTGTATTGAGCCCGAAGTGCCGAGTCGCACTAAATTCAAAGGGGTATGTTCCTCTTTTACTTCACGAGTGCTAAAGTCAATATTGACCAGGGCATCTAATTCATTGATCACAATGTCAATATTGTCTGTTCCGATACCTGTAGAGAGTACGCTTATTCGTCGCTCTCCTATATATCCGGTATGCGTGATGAATTCCCGCCTTTCTTTTTTTATTTCGATCCGATCGAAATGCGCGGAGACACGGGCAACCCGGTTTGGATCCCCGACAAGAAAAATGGTCTCGGCAATATCTTCAGGTAATAGATGCAGGTGATAAATGCTGCCATCAGCATTTATGATAAGTTCAGAAGCTCCTAATGGCATGTTATAATTTGAGGATGCGTTCCGACTCAGTATTGTAGAGGTAGCTATACATAAGGGCCCCACCGAGGTAGGTGTCGCCATCTCTTAGTTGAGAGTAGAAATTCGTCTTTTGGTCCAAAATATCTTTTCCTTTTTTGGAAAGCTTTACAGGATTAAAGGAAGAATACAGCGGCTTCAATTTGCCAAGAACACGCTGGTACTGGGTATCGCCAAAGCCATAAACTCCCTGGTTTTGAAGAATTTTACCCAGCAAGGCCTTCTTAGAAGAAGGTTTTTCATTTTCGGAGATGGAGAGTATATTATTTTCAATTGCATTGAGGCCATTTTTTATGCTTGGGAACCGTCGCAAATGGGCCTGGATTGCTTCAGATAGATATTCGAATTCATAATTATCAAAATCCGCTAGGTTCTCCAGGCGGATCGGATTATCACTACAATAAAGCTGCCACACATAATCGGCGTATTCGATGTCATTCTGGGATAGGCTAACGCGTTTTTCATACAAGTTGAACACCTGCTCGTCAGTCAACTCACTTAAGCCGTACATACGATCAGACGCATCTTCATCACCGCTGCATACAAGCGAGATCTCTGCATGCCTTCGAAATGTTTTTAACCAACTTAAAACGGCGAGCATATTGATCTGGCAAAACAGATCGTATTCAAACCATAAGATGATCTGATCCTGTTGTTTGTGATTACAAAGTGATCGGTATTCTTTAAGGGTTTTCTCTACGAACCAGGTTTTAGTAACCTTATAATTTTTGCTGAGAAATTCAAAGCGGGTCTTCCAGAAAGATTCACTACCCACATTAGATTCGGTTTTACCTTCACACAGCATTTCACGCCATGTAATAATATCACCATCAATATTTAAAGATTTTAACCGTTCGGTAAAACTATCCCCGTTTGTTATGTGCAATTGGGAACCCATATAGGCAGTAGTTTAGGTTATGACGACTAAAAGTACTATTTACTCGTAGAAATCAAAAAAAAATTAACAGAAATTGACGCAACCAATTTTAACAGTTTTCCTCCGGGGCTGGCCAAGTCCTTAGCCACCAACCCTTTTAGTAGTAAATCCGAGCTCTTGCAATAGCTGAATTATCTTATCTCTAAAGTCGCCCTGGATCAAAATTACATCCTTTTTATAGGTGCCTCCAGTGCTAAATCTGGATTTTAGGTGTTTGGTCAGGGTTTTAAAGTCGCGATCGGCTCCTTTATAGCCTTCGATCAGGGTGATGGGCTTCCCCTTCCTTTTTTCATATTTACACAACAGAGGTGCCTCCTGCATCCAGAGTATAATATCCTTTTTGGGGGATGACACTGCTGGTTCAGGCTTATGGTCCGGAAAAAGATTCTTTAGCTGATCCTGTAGATCCATTCTTATTTTTTGATTAGTCCCAGATCAATAAGTCGCTCATGAAGAAATTCCCCGGCGGTGATATCCTCATACAATTTAGGATGCGCCTCATCAATACAATCTTCCAGGCAATTCAGAGGCATATCACTGATAGGATGCATAAAGAAAGGGATGGAGTATCTTGATGTTCCCCACAATTCAGGTGGCGGATTAACGACTCGGTGGATCGTTGATTTCAAGGAGTTATTTGTAAGTCGGGATAGCATATCACCTACATTGATCATCAATTGATCCGGGCTGGCAATGGCGTCTACCCATTCCCCTGTGTGATTTTGGACCTGCAGGCCTTTCCCATGCGCACCCATTAATAATGTAATAAGGTTGATATCGCCATGGGCTGCCGCCCTTACTGCTTTCTCAGGTTCCTGGGTAATGGGAGGGTAGTGGATGGGCCGCAAAATAGAATTCCCATTATAAATGTAGACATCAAAATAGGTTTCTTCCAATCCCAGGTGAAGCGCGAGCGCACGTAACACATACTGGGCCGTCTTTTCCAGCATTTTATAAGTTTCCTTGCCTACTTTATTAAAGTCAGGCAATTCAGAAACAGTGACATTATCCGGGTATTCTGCTTCCAAAGCAGGATTGTTTTCTACGTACTGACCAAAATGCCAAAACTCTTTTAAGTCGCCCTCTTTTCTACCTTTGGCATGCTCTTTTCCAAAAGAAGTATAGCCTCGTTGTCCGCCAATACCTTCTATTTCATAACTATCCTTCACTTCCTGAGGTAGGCTAAAGAACTGTTTGATCTGGTCATACAGGTCATCTACTAATTGATCGGAAAGAAAATGTCCGCTTAAAGCTACAAATCCGATCGATTCAAAAGCCGCTCCTATTTCCCTGACGAATTTTGCCTTCCTTTCGGGATCATCTGATACAAAATCGCGTAGATCTACGCTGGGTATTGCACTCATAATTCCATTTTTTAGTCTCTCAAAGGTACAAAATTATGCCTGTTACGCCCTAGGACAGGGACTTTCATATCAATTCAAAATACTTACTTTTATGGTTGATAAAGAACGGGAGACCAAGCCAACTATGATCAAGTATCCAAAAAATGCGCTGAGTAAAAAGCTTACCCTGAAGTTATATAAAGCGATGCTGAGACCTCGTTTGATCGAGGAGAAGATGTTGGTCTTACTTCGCCAGGGCAAAATTTCCAAATGGTTTAGCGGCATGGGCCAGGAGGCTATCTCCGTTGGGATTACCATGGCCCTGGAACAGGATGAATATATCCTCCCAATGCACAGGAATTTAGGCGTATTTACGACCCGGGAAGTGCCATTAGTCCGACTCTTCTCCCAATGGCAGGGTAAGGCCCGCGGATTTACAAAGGGTAGGGACCGCAGTTTTCATTTTGGCACACAGGAATATAAGATCGTGGGTATGATCTCACATCTGGGTCCGCAACTGGGTGTCGCCGATGGGATCGCCCTCGCCGATGTACTAAACGAGCGAAAGAAAGTCACAGCCGTCTTTACCGGCGAAGGCGCGACAAGCGAAGGCGACTTCCACGAAGCGCTGAATGTTGCTGCGGTATGGGATCTGCCCGTTCTGTTTTGTATCGAGAATAACGGTTATGGCCTTTCAACCCCGGTATCGGAACAATTCAAATGTGAACACCTGGCTGAAAAGGGTATTGGTTATGGGATTGAATCTCATATAGTAGATGGTAATAATATTATCGAGGTATTCAGCCTGGTAAATAAGCTCTGCAAAAGCATGCGGACCACCG
>JAOTYW010000045.1 GCA_029861705.1 Flavobacteriaceae bacterium | reverse complement strand
CTCTTATTAAATATAGGGATTTTTTTGGGTTATTTGACTCAATAAGTGAAGACAAGATGAGGCGGGTAGCGAGCAATTCTTTTAAAGTAACTTCCCCCAGCTCGGGATGCATCCCCGTTTTTTCCAGTTCCGTTTCAGAAAGGTCCAATGCTGCAAGTTTTATCAAATTTGCCTCTCGCAATTCCCGGAATTCTTTCAACAGTATTTTAAGGGATTTTTCCTGTCCTACCCTCATCTGCGCATAACGATCAAAGGGAATAAAGGATTTGTCTGCCCGATCAGAAAGAATGATCTCTGCCCGCGGGATCCAGTCTGTTTTCTCGCCGTGAATAAGATGACCAAGTACATCATACGGACTCCATGTATCCGCTCCTTCATTGTGAATGTACCAGTCTTGGGAAACACCTGCTAACATGGATTTCAGGATAGCAGGAGTCCGACTTAATATTTCAAAGGATTTATGGTAGTCGAATTGCATCAGATAATAAAATTCTACCTATTAATTCGTCACCTCTTCAAGGAAATTGAAAACCACCTTCCAAGTATCACTCACATCAGCTCCTACACGCTCTTTTACTAACATGGAAGAACCGTGCACACCATTTCTTGGAGCATAGACCTGATGTCCTTTTTCCTGAGCCAATTGAAATTGATTTTGAACAGCTTCACTTTCCATTTCAGAAGGAGGCCTTAAGAGCAGTAAAGGAACTTCCAAGTCTTCAAAATAAGGACTTGAGGGGCAATCTTTCATGGGTGTACCACCTGCCGGAGAAAAAGCCAGAACACCATCTACAACACCCTGGTTTTTATGGGCTAATTGAATGGCAAGAGTGGCACTGTAACTGCTGCCCCAGAGTATAATCTTATCTGTGTACCCCTTATTAAGAACATATTCGAGGGCACTTTCAAGATTATTATAGGCATCACAAAATCCATATGGATTGGAATATAGATGGTCCGATATATGTACAAGTGTACGGTTATAACTGCCATAATACTGCCCTCCCATACGTTGGTCCGTAGCGAGTACATTGAAGCCTTTTTCCAACAAGCGAGGAATAATACTGCCGTATTCTGCACGGGCATTCGAACCGCCCTGGTGGAAGAGTAAGATAATGGGTGCCTTCTTATTCGAATCATATAGATCCCCGTAGATATGAAGGCTATCCGGGGTATAAAAACTAATTTCTTTACCCAAGCCTTCTTTCATTTTTGAACCTTCATGTCTGGAGTTATGACATGATATCAGGATAAGAAGAAATATAGAAGCAAGCGAATATTTAGTGAACATATTAATATGAATAGGATCAATAATTTACAAAACTTGTCCGAGAATGATCTATTCAAGTATAAATCTTGCTACTGCTATTGCGGAATTTCTCTTGAACTATCAGCAGCTTTTTGGAATAACACACCGGATACCATGAATAAGATCGCAAAAAATCCACTCATCAGAAATACGCCAAATACGTTGGGTGACCAGGAGGTTACTGGTGGTGGCCAAATAAAATAAGCAGTTGCTGGCACCAGCATCTGTATAGCTGCAGCAGTAAATAGGGTATAGGCCATCCCTCTAGCCTTAAAGCGTGAGATCAGGGCACCTACAAGGCCTACAACAAAGACGGCAACGTAGAGCAGATTGGCGGTTTGACCTTCATTCCCTATAATGCCTACAGCGGCATTGACCCAAAAAAGGAGGAAAGCACCCAGGAGGCCCACACCGAATGCAGTGCGGTATACCGTATTTGCAGACCTGCTTGCTATGAGTTCATAAGCAAATCCGAGTCCGAACAGAATAGCGCCCATGATGGCAAAATCAGTAAAATCCCAATTCACTTCAGAGGTGAATTGCATGGCGATCAGTGGGATCAGCAATAATAGGGCAACGATCCCGGCCCAGATAAACAGTCTTTTTGAGTTGATTTGCATGATTCCAGTATTTAATTCGTATTTAGATTTCTATGATTGCGATTCAAAATATTCCATAAGATCTCCCACACCAAGGGTAAACCAGAGCACCAAAAAAGCGAGGAGAATTAAGATTATCGGGGAGATCGCAAATCCTGCTTTTTGTTTCATAAACCGTGCAATAGGAGGCAAGTACAGCAGGGAGATCAGGATATAGATCCCTGCAGGAACGGGATGGATATAAATTAGATTTAGAATGCCGATCACAAGGAATAGGCTGCCCAGGAAGTATGCGATTATATTCCAGGATGTAGTATCTGTTTTCATGTTGATTTTAGTAATTTTTCTATGGCCTCGAGATGCCTGACAAAGGCTGACTTCCCTTGTACTGTGGCATAATACTTTGTATTTGGCTTTCGGTTTAAAAATTCCTTTTTATAGGTGATATATGCACTTTTTTCCAGGGATTTGAGATGACTCGCCAGATTGCCGTCTGTGACGCCCAATAAATTTTTAAGGGTCTTGAAATCCAGGTGTGCATTCACGACCAAAGCAGACATGATCCCCAATCGGATCTTGTTCTCAAAGGCTTTGTCGAATTGTTCTAAAAACTCTTTCACAGACTATTGTTTCCATTTCATGATAACTCCATACCCAATGTGGGCTAATCCAAATCCGATTCCCCAAAAAATCAATCCCAGATGTAGAAAGCACATAGCCAGTAATCCTAAAATGATTAGGACCAGGCCCAGAATTCGAATCTGTTTTATGGTGTACTGACTTGCATTTACGAGTGCCAATCCGTGAAATATGAGTGTCAGGGGAGCCAGGAAGGCGATAAACCCCTTAAAAAGTAGGATCAAGCATAATAGTCCCCCTGTCAGTAGCGGTATGCCCAGGTTGAGTACAAGGCGTTTGCTCTGTGCATCCCAAATCGCTTCTTGCTTAGTCCTGGAGCCTCGGATCGTAAAAAAAATGGCCGCCGCAATTGCGAGAAAAAGCGTTCCGGCTGCCAGGAATAGCAATTGTCCTAATTGCCCATCAACATGGGGCATTGGGTAGTAATCAAGTTCGGGGAGTCTAGAGAATATGTTTCTATAAGCCAGGTATCCTCCGATTAAGGCGATGATCCCAACGGAGATCCCGGACCAGCCATCCAGGGAGATAAAGCGGGAAGACCGATGCATCATATCGCGTATTTCGGCCAGGTCGGATTTATATTTTTCTTCCATATTAAAAGTACTTTGAAATACAAAGTAAAGAAATAATATGGAATCCTGCAATCCTATTCGATAAACGGTAAGAACTAAGGTTTAGATAAGATCGCCAAGTTGAGCAGAATTAATCTGATTTGATAAGACTAATGGCAAAACCGCCACCAGAAGCAAGATTTATATCCAGATCTGCATCTATGATCAGGACTTCACAAAATTGCCATGTTCAGGGAATTCAATGCAGGCAAAAAATAATCTATTTATACTGAGTTAAATCGAAGTTACGGAAAAAGTCAAAACTGATTTTAGTCATAGAAAAGGATACGAATAGGCTGTAACTTAACTTTTTATTTCAGACGATCATTAAACATTTGAGATATGAAAACCAAGACTTTATTAGAGTTAGTCATGCTGTCCTCCAGCATCTATCACCTGGCCAAGGATGCAGAAGTATTAGAAAGAATCAATCAAATGTCAGAAAAGGGAAAAGACAACATTAATAAAGTAGCTTCAGAAACCATATTAGATGACGATGGGCAACCCCTGGAACTTATGGATAAGATCATTTATAAAACCAGTCAGTTAAAGGAAGAGTTTGAAGAAAAAATAGAAGAATTAGTGGTCAAATTCTATAAAAAGATCAACGTTGCCCATTCTGATGATATTCAAGCATTAAATGAAAAGTTAGAGAAAGCCGATATGGCCATAGCGTTGTTGGAGGCTCGGTTAAATAAGCTCGATATTAAGTAATACGATGGCATTTACCTTAAACATAGAGCGTAAATATAAGTCGGTCACCCGCTACAATCAAATCTTAAAAGTGCTGATAAAGTACGGGTTTGAGGACCTTGTGCGGTATATTGAAAAAAATAAGCACCTTACTTTCTATCAGCGTTTTATTCCCAAGGCTTCACGAAATCACGCATTGGAATATTCTAAATGGGAACGGATGCGCATGGTATGTGAAGACCTGGGTCCCACCTTTATCAAATTCGGACAAATATTAAGTAATCGTCCTGATCTGGTTCCCTTGGAGCTTACATTGGAACTTGAAAAACTACAAGACCATGTTCCCCCACTGCCGGAAGAAGTAGCAACTCAAGTAGTAGAGGAAGAATTAAAGGACACAGTTGACAATTTATTTGCCTGGTTTGATCCTGTACCTTTTGCCTCTGCTTCTATGGCACAAGTGCACAAAGTAACTTTACATAGTGGCAAACGTGTGGCCTTAAAGGTACAGCGACCAGAAATAGAGGATGTAATTGTGGAGGACATTAAGGTCATGTACAAACTCGCCTATACATTTGAGAAGCGTATGCCTTCTTTAAAAAGTTTTGACCTAATAGGCTTGGTACGGAACTTTGAAGAGTCGATCATGCAAGAACTGGATTTTATCAATGAATCCATCAATGTTCAGCGCTTTTACAACAATATCATGGCGGATGACGGCCACGATCAATTTGCCCTGGCGCCTAAAGTATACCAGGAGTATACCACGACCAGAATTCTTGCACTGGAATTCATGAAGGGTATTAAAATTGACAGAATAGAAAAACTGGAGACAAAGGGATTTGACACAAAGGTGCTTGCCCGAAGGCTGCTAATAAGTTACTTTAAACAGATATTCGACTACGGATTTTTCCACGCCGATCCACATCCGGGAAATTTATTAGTAGTACCTAATCGTCATATTTGTTATCTGGATTTCGGAATGATGGGAAGTATTTTACCCAGGGATATTGAAATTTTTGGAAAATTGTTTCTCGCCATCACTAAAAGGGATGTCCATAAGATCATAAAAGCCCTTCAGGCACTTTCGAATGATTCCCCCGTTGAAAATATACGCCAGCTGGAATTTGACATTAATGAATTTGTAGAAAAGCACTATATAAGGTCGTTCCATAAGAATGAAATGAGCACCATCTTACTTGAACTTAAGGATATCATTATTGACCATGGGTTAAAAGTACCTACCCATTTCTTCCTTTTCGCCAGATCGTTGGTTACTCTTGAAGGTGTCATTAAAAAATTGGATGGCGACCTCGATCAGTTTGCTATCGCACGCCCTTATTTGATAAGTGCTGTTACCAAAAGTTTTAATCCGATTAAAATGGGTGAGAAAGCGATCAATTCTATTTACGAATTGGGGAATTATATGGAAGAATTTCCGAGAGATCTGAAGAATGCCATTCGTAAGATTAATTCGGGAGAGGTTAAGGTGGATTTAACCCATAAAGGAATAGATCCTATGGTTCACACCATACAACGGGTTACCAAACAGCTGGTTACAGCTTTTATTATGGTTGCTTTGATCATAGGGGGTTCCCTATTTGTCATCTCTGATGTAAAACCCATATGGAATGGCATCTCGGTGTTTGGCTTACTGTGTTTGATTGTCACTGTAATCCTGGGCTATGGTATGCTGAGGAATATTCGTAAAGGGGATTATGATAACATGTAAGGAAGACAATTTAAGATTGCCTCTTCCAAATACTTCAAAAAAAAACACAGTCGAACCAACTGTGTTTTTCTATCATTTGGTTAGTGCATTAAGGTTTGCTAAAAGCATGTTTAAAATGAGAAAAGGCTTCAGCGATCTCCCCCTGGAAATGCTCCCAGCGAGTAGCTTCCGGTTGATCAGAATACCTGATTTTCATTTTTTCGATGAATTCATTGAAATTCTGTTTTCCTTTCTCAAAAGAAGCTGTAGCTCCTTCCTTGCCTTTATCAAATCTTTGTTCTAAAAGTTCCAGCTGTGCTTTGAACTTTTCAAATTCAAGGAGCATGAAGGAATAAAGACGATTCAGTCTTTCATTGCTCTTGATCTTAACTTCGATCTCGTGAATTGTGCTTAATAATTGCTTTTTCTGTTCTTTAAAAGCATCAATAGATTCAGCCTTTCCCAGGGCGAGTTGTACACGGAGTTCTTCAAACTTGGTTTGTAGTTCTTCCATCTTTTCCTTCCCCATGTCATATTTGGCCTTGCTTTCATGCATGAACATATTGAATTTCTTCTTGATCTCTTCATATTTGTCCGATGCCTCAGCTTTACCCAAAGCGGCTTGAACCTGAAGTTCCTCCAATTCAGCAGCCGCAGTTCTCAGTGACTTTACAACTTTGTCAACAAAGTGAACATTCTCTATGGTTTCCATATTTATCAGGTTTAAAGTTCCAACCCTGCAAAGGTCGAAACAGATATTCTTTCATCCTATGATGAATATCAGCTTATGGACTAAAAAAGTAAATTAGGGCCAGAAAGATTAAATTATTTGGACCTATTATGAAAAGAGGGGAGAATGCGAGAATTTAAAATACTTTATTCCAATATGCGCGCCGATATAATTCTCACATCATCAACGGGTCGGTCCCTATTGTTGGTTTTAACTTTGACAATAGCATCTACTATCTCCATGCCGTTGATCACTTCCCCAAAAATGGTATAATTCTGATCGAGATGCGGAATGCCTCCTTCAGATTTGTATGCTGCTCTATGTGCGTCGGGGATTGTATACTTTTCAAATTTGGAATAAGTTTTTGCGATGGTATCCAGCTGATCACTAAACTTGCGGATCTTCTTCATATCCTCGGCATCCTGTGCCTTTTCCAGGGATGCGGTAAGATCGTCATAAGCAGGATCCTTATAGGCAAAATGCCGTGCCAGCATGGTATTTATTCGCTTTTCGGCTATTGCCAACAGGCTATCGTTTTGTACACCCCTTTGCACTACATAGAACTGGATACCGCTTGATGCACGCTCCGGATTGCCATCACGGGCAGCACCAATAGCACCTCTTTTATGAAATATATCAGGTCGGAATTCAGCCTTTATAGTATAACCTACATCGCCATTGCCAAGAGCAGCATCTGACTTGGCTTCTTTGCTGTCTGGATCACCAGCCTGGATGACGAAATTGTCTATCACCCGATGAAAAAGTAATCCGTCATACGCACCCTCCCTGACCAGTTTGAGAAAATTGTCCCTATGCAATGGTGTTTCATTATACAACTCCATAACGAAGGTGCCATGATTGGTCACCATCTCGACGGCTTTGCGTTTTTCAGCAGCTGATGTTGATTCTCCAGATTGAGCCTTGCAACTAAATAGGGTCGTCAGTAAAATTATTGTCAGTTTAATTGTAGGTATCGATTTCATTTTCAATTTGTTATTTGCAGTTGAGATAATAGCAGTCTAATGTATCTAAAATTCGTTCATCTGTCATGCCAGATCGGTTATACATGACTACACTTCCAATACCCAAATCCGGATAGATCCTGATCTCGTCATAATAACCGCCTCCGCCACCTGTATGTGCATAATAATCTCGGTCATTTAATGTTCCCTTAAACCAGGATAAGCACATACCGGTTGCTTTCCCGGAGCCGGTAAAATTTTCCGTAAATAAATGCTTTTTAAATTGAGCCGTAATCAGTGGGTTATCAGGATCCAGCAATGCCTGAATATATTTTCTAAATCCATCCGCGCTCCCGATCAGGCCTCCATAGGAAGTACCATTTACATAATAATTTTTGAAGGGTTTCCATCTGCCTTCGGGGCCAGACATATATTTCTTTTTGTCGAGAAAAAGACCCAGGACTGCATTCATCAGGGAATACCTTTTTTGATATCCTTTGGCCTGCATTTCTTTATCATATATCTCAAAATTCAACTCCTGAGGTCCTATGTTTAAAGGTTTCAGAATGTGTTGTCGTATATAATCTTCATAAGTCTGTCCGGAAGTATTTTCAATGATCTGTCCAAGCAGGAAATATCCAAGATTAGAGTATGCAAATTTTTGATTAGGGGGAGATTTTGTCTTGCTGTACTTCTTAATGATAGGAGAAAAAAATGCATCCCGGTCGAAGGATTCATGCTCAGCATCAAGATGGATCCAGGCTAAAGGATTTGGATTTGGAATACCGGCTGAATGTGTTAATAGTTGGCGGATGGTAATTTCTTCAGGGTATGGAAATTCGGCTATATGGTTTTTAGCGCTATTATCAAGATCTAAAACGCCCTTCTCAACAAGTTGCAAAATTGCCAACGCGGTAAAAGTCTTTGTCACTGAAAAGGCATTAAAAGTGCTCTTCCAGCTAACTTTTTTCTGATTCTTTATGTCAGCAAATCCGGACTGAAATTTATGAATGACATCATATTCATCAAAGATCATGTACTGTACAGAGGGGGCCTTGTTTCCAGTTAATTGTTTTGTTAAGGTGATGTCTGGTTCAAACATGGCATAGGCCTTTTTGATCATATTTCGTTCAGCGCCCAGATCTTTTTCAGATTACTAATCCGCCTTCGTTACTTCTTCCAGGAAATCAAACCAGGTCTGATAGAAGGTAATCGTATTGTCCAGTCCTTTGATACCATGTCCCTGGCCTTCAAATTTTATCAACTCTACATTCTTATTGTACTTGTTCAGACTATCGGCCATGCGTTCGCTTCCGGCAATGGGCACCCTATTATCATTGGTGCCATGGGTAAGAAGCAAATGTCCTTTCATTTTGTCTGCATGGTACAGAGGCGAGCGGTCATTTAATTTATCGGCTTCGGTTTTGGGGTCCCCAGCCTCTAATGTCACCCAATCCGGGATATTGCAATTCTCATAAAAATGAATGATATCACTGAATCCGGCATGACTGATGCCAAATCCCCAGTCAAATTCAGCAGCATTATCGTTCACTACTCCCGGGAATGTAAGCGCGCGCATGGTAGCATAGCCGCCATGACTTCCACCGAAAACACCGATACGCTCAGGAGGAATATTTAATTCTTCAGAAATAAATTTGGCGGCATAAATGATATCGATGATCTCGTTACCCCCAAGGTCCTTATTGTTTAGCGCGGCAAACTCCTTACCAAAGCCACTACTGCCCCGGGGTGAAGGACTCAATACTGTTATTCCGGCATTGGCCAGGATCTGATAGCGGGTACTAAAATTGTTCCCACCCCCATAAAAGGATTGAATCATAACAACCCTGTCTTCTTCCGCGACTGGTTCTTTTGGCTCATACAAATAAGCATGCAACTCTCTCATTTTTCCTGTAGCCTTGTCCTCGTCAAAAGTGGGATAGGTGATGCGGCGTACGCTGCTGTTATATATTTTCTCTTTTAATTCTTCAGGAACATCTACTACTGTTGTAAATTCTATGCCTTGCGGGCTCACTTTTGCTTCATCGATCCGGAACATAGAGGTATTGGAAGTAGCAGAAACCAGCATTTTGTCTTCATCGGAGTCATACACCCTTAGTCCCACATCGCTTTTTTCCTGCAAAACGATCTCTCCATCAGGAAGGGAAATAAGATACATCTGGGTTTCTATAGGCGAAGAGGTAGTTGCGAATAAATATTTCTTGCCATCCAGTGTTAAGATCTCTGAAGTACCCAGATCTGTAGTGAAGTTGGTGAGCTGACTGCTCTGTCCCTTTGAAATATCATGCAGGTAGACATTGGAAAACCCGTCTTCATTAGATGTATATAATAAAGTATTTGGGTCAAGCCAATCACTATATGCAGCAGGGAAGGAACGTTCCTTTTCAGGATCAGTGATAAGGATTTTTGCCCCGTTTTGAAAATCTATATACATCAAATTTCCAAACGTCCGGTCCGCGTTTTTAACGGCTGATACTACTACGCCTTTCCCCTCGGGTTGCCAACTAGGCGATCCCCAGGTAAATCGCATTTCAGGCGAGTCTTGACCAATAACACCCTCATTCAGGGTTTTCAGGTCCATGACGCGCAATTCACCAAGTCGATCCTCTTTATCTCCCAGTCGGGCGACATAGGCTACCTGATCCTTGGCCTCGTTCCAGCGATATCCAAAAATATAAGGTACATCTGTCAATTTTTCAACAGCACCATTTTCCGGGTTAAGTCGCGTCAGGTTGATGATCTCATCATTGATCTCATCGCCTGTCCAATACAGCTGTTTGTCATTTTCGTTATAGCGTATATTCCAGACATTTCTGGTGGCGTAGTCTATATCTGAGATCTTTCTGCCTTGCCCCAGATCTGGATGTCCCTCAAGGTCGATTTCCAGCAAGTCTGTGGTTTCACCCCGTTCCATATAGTATAATTTTTCCGCAGCATATACGGGCATGAACTGGCTGTACGGAAAGCCTTCTACAAAGGGTGTCAGATCGATCTCACGCCCTTTAAAATGTACTACTTTTGCGTCGCTGTCTGTGTTCGTTTCAGCCTTAGCGTCCTTGTTTTCTCCTTTACAATGCCATAATAACGGGATGGCCAGAAATATCCATAGCTTCTTTGTGATCATAGTGTTGAAACTAAATATTGATTTTGTCGTCCGATGCTTCTGCAGGATCGGCTGCCCCAAGATACTAAACTAAAAGCTAGTTTTGGATTTATATTTAGCCACAAAGCGTCTAAGGATCTCATGGGAATACGGGGTTTTAACACCCCGGATCTCCCTAAGCAGGGTGTCGGCTTCTTCAGGTGGAAAATAACCATAATGTTTATATGCTCGAATTCGCACCACATACTCGCCTTCATCGGCTTCCGGGTGAAATTGAGTAGCATAAATGTTGTTCTTGATCCGAAACATTTGTACAGGACAGGTAGCTGAGGTGGCTAAGAGTACTGCATTTGGCGGGAGGGTATCACAAGCTTCCTTGTGACCTACAAAAGCACGAAAAGGGCTTGGTAATCCTGCCAGCAAGTCATCTTTTTCGCCGGCCTGGGTAATTTGAATCATGACGGTTCCGATAGGTTCCCCGTAAGTACCTGATATTTTTGAACCCAGGTAATTACCGAGCAGCCCGTTGCCAGAACAAGCACCAAGAAACGGAAAATCGTTTTGGACCACCTTATTGAACAGCTGATTGAAAAAGGATTCTACCTTTTTCTGGGCGTCACTCTTTTTTTCAGGCGGAGAGCTCACATCAAACGGACTCCCACCGGCGATGATAGCAAAATAGTTATCGAGATCAACATCAGGCTCTTCACCCTTTTCCACACGAATGCGATGCACCAGGTCCTTATCTATTTCACCAAGACGTACAATAGTATCGAACTCACTTTCAGTAGGTTCATCCTCAGGGCGCATCTGTAAGATCAGGAGCTTTTTCATTTTAAGAACCTTGATTTATACAGAAAATTCCAGGTGTAAAATTCCAATATCGAAAGTTGATGCATAGAAATTATATTAATTTTTAGGAGAGATCATAATATGTGCCCTGTGGGTTCCCGGGTTCATGATCCAGGGATGGTTAGGAGCAATAGGTTTTTCTGGCAAACCTGTAGATTCAGAAGTAGCCCAGGGCATATAGACGACATAGCGGTATTTAGCGCCATCTACCACCGAAGTTTCCGGATCATAATGATTGCTTTTTCCATAATAAATATGCAAGGTAGAACCCGCCTTTCCCATAGGGAGTTTTCCGGATTTGGCTTCTTCTTCCCGGATATTGAAAATTTCACCAGCCGTCTTTCCCTCAGCTCTAAGTTCCCTGCCCCTGGCCATAAAAGGCTCCATGTCTTTATGATAACAGGCAGCATTAAACCCATCCCGTTTTGGGTCATCTGCCAGGCAAATGAGGTCATTGCTACCTTCTTTTAAGGTGACAAATTCCCCGGCCATATTAAAGCCGATCACAGTACAGCCATCCCGACTCTCCTTAGGAGCTGCCATCAAGGCCGTAGCAATCAGGGCCTCATCTGTATTGATCTCTTCTAAGTCCGGTGATTCTTCATTTGAGGTAATTGCAGGAGTTCCAGAATCTCCTTCTGCCGAACTCTGGTCCTTGTTTTCAGATTTACCAGAGGTATTACATGAAACCAGTAGTATGGCTAAAAAGAGTGTTGTGAGTAGACTTTTCATTTTTCTGTTTTTTGGAATTATCTAATGAATGTTTTGGATTTACGGAACATCAATTTACGAATAAGTACGTTGAGCGGGAGAAACTCCTTCAATTAAATTACGCGGATTTTTCGCGATGATTGAGCAAATTTTTACATTCGTTTGTGCAGGGAAAAGCTAATCGCTTATTAATTCTTATTAAAGGACTGTCTCCATTGTTCGAGTAATTCTTCTTCTGTAGTATGAAGCAGTTTCAACACTTCATCTGCTGTTGTTAATCCCATTAACTGTATTAGGACGTCCCTGCCATAGGTATCATCAATATACTTTACCAGTGAACCGGAATAGCCATATCTGTGTTCACCTTTCCAGATATTTGCCAGTGTGACCGGACCCTCGCCCTTTTGAATGGAATTTTTTGCACGATCGTAGCGCTCTGCATCTAATTGGCCGGATGCGTACACGGCAAGGCCTTCAACAAGCCAATCAATATTGTCGATATGCTCAAAAGTGGGTGACGGATTGTACTGTCCGTGAAATACATGAATTAATTCATGCAGAATAAGTTTTCTTGTTGCTTCTTCATCGTTGCTATCATGTTCACACCCCTGAGTTGGCCATACCCTGGGAGACAGGATATCCAATCTATGGGCGATCCCGCTCGCTACCATCCAGCATTGTGATTTGAATTCAGGCATATTCCAATCTTTTTGCCATTGTGCATCCAGGCTATCTCTCTCGGGAAATATGTAGACGTCAAATTCTTTTTTGAAATCGGTTTTGAAAAAGTCTTTTACGTTGGATTTCCCTTGATCCAGCCATTGTATAATTTTTTCGCCTTGCGCTTTATCAATGGGTTGATAGTGCAGACGATAGAAATCGCCCTCGTGCGTGAGCTTTTGTACTTGCGTTGTAGTATCCGTTTCTGATTGAGAAGTTTTCTTCTTGGAAAGGTTACAGCCAAGGAGAAAGATTAGTGAGAACAGCGCTAATGATATTATTCCCGTTTTCATAAATATGCTTTTTTCATAGGACGCAAAAACCGGGGATTTGCTACAAAAATCTATTGCTATTTTTTGATAAAATGGGAGACCCAATACAGAAGTAATACGCCTATTGTCACGATGGGTATACCATAACTATATCGCCAAAACCATTTCATGGCCGTCTGGCCACCCTGGAACCCTTCTACTTCTGAGAAATTAAATGCAATATTACCGGCCAGGAGGTAACATATGGGCGCCCAGAGAAGGGCAAGGATTATGATGATTTTTAAGATGTTGGATAAGAGTTTCCGCAATCGTGTGTCAGGTTCCCTTAGTCCCTTAGAACTCCAATAAATCGAAAATGGTAAGGCGATCATCCCAAGCCATGTGATCCAGGTTCCCCAGGGGACATTAGAAGTAGTGCTCAATGATCTGTCCAGAATTGGTGATCCCGTGAAAAGTAGTGTCAGAGCTACTATGAAAATAACAAGAGAGCCGAGTAAGAACAGTTTTCTATTTTCCATACTAGTTTTGAATGGTCGGTAACTTAAATGTTTGAATCTATAAATATCCGCCATTGCCCATCTTCTTCCTTCTTCCAGATCAGGATGTACTTCCCCCCATAAGAACCCTTGCACTGACCAATCTCAAACACCGTAGAGTCATTCACAGTATGCAACATCTCAGGATGTAATGAAAGCGTATACTTTTCATTATTCATGTAGCCATATTCTTTGATCAGGTCTTCTCTACCTGTTACAAGGGGCCGGTGATTGTAATACATCGTATTCTCGCTGTAAAGGTCTTGGACAAGCTCGTTGACCTTATGATCATTGCATAACTTCATCCATTCTTTCCTTCTTTCAATGAGCTGCTTTTCAATACTGTTTGCGATGTCCATTTTAAGAGACTTATTTTGGAACATTTCAAATTCGAAAGATCTGAGTTTTTCTCCTCCGTGCATTTCATAAATAACAAGTTGAGAGATACGTTGGGAGTCAGAAATCATAAATGAGATTATCTCATACGAAATCCCTCTTCCTTTATGGGCCTCTGTTGTATATAATTGCTCAACATCAGAAATTTCTATTTTATTGGCCTTGTAGTTGGAAGCGATTTGATCCGGACCGGTATAAAGAGAATCTCCAGAAATTCTTATGGACTGGTCCGTATAAAAGTCTTTTAGTTTTATTAGGTCCGTTTCTATGGCTTTTTTCCATTTTTGCAATACATCCGTACTGTCTTGAGGATAAACAACTGCTATGCCATTTAATTTACTAATTGGCGTTTCAGTACGTTGCATA